>CAMWWS010000216.1 GCA_947178085.1 uncultured Lachnospiraceae bacterium
GCATAGCAGCAATCAAGTATGTTTATAGAAATATTTACATAAATCATTCATAATTTTATACTGTAAAAGGAGGTTACAAGTATGTCACACAACGTAAATCATGCAGGACTTTCTGCAGATGAAGCAATGCTCAGATTAAAAGAGGGAAATGAGAAGTATTTAAATGCATCAACATGTTCAGGGGACATTTCACCGGCAATTCGTAAAGATACATACGAAAATGGACAGTACCCTTATGCGGTTGTAATTACATGTTCCGATTCACGCGTAATACCGGAGAGCATATTTATGACAGGAATCGGAGAACTGTTTGTTATTCGTGTTGCAGGCAATGTTATTAATAATTTTCAGACAGGAAGCGTTGAGTATGCCGCAGGGCATCTTGGAAGTAAGCTTATAGTTGTTCTTGGTCATACTAACTGTGGGGCTGTGGGCGCTGCAATAGAAGGTCATGCAGACGGATTTATTAAATCAATTACCGATGAGATTAAATCGGCAATCGGGGATGAGACTGATGGATATAAAGCAAGCTGTTTGAATGTTGAGCATGCTGTATCACAACTTAGGGAAAGTCTTAATATTCCTGCTGATGGCGATGAGAATGGCGTGAAGGTAGTCGGCGCAGTTTATCATATAAACGATGGACATGTGGAATTTATCTAACAAAGGTTGAAAAATAAATTTTTCAACCTTTGGGAAGAGAGCATTGGTAGGTTATGGATATTAATAAAGTTTTAAATGAATATGATGCAATGTATGGGAAGGTATCACTTGAGGCTATAGAGGATTTTCTGTTTGAGAAAATTAAGGAAGCCATGAGTGAGGAAGATACTGCTTCGCTTATTACATTATTAAACGAGATGATAGGACTGTGCCGCGATACAACCCAGAAGGAGAAGGCGCTCACTTTCTGTAATGAGCTTCGTAAGCTGTTGGAGCGGTTGGAACTGCAGAATACGCAAAGCTATGCGACTTCTATGTTAAACATTGCGAACGCTTACAGGGCATTCGGATTATATGAGGATGCCCTGAATGCTTTTACGGGAGTAGAAAGCTGTTATAACAGGTGCCTTGACAGTGACGACTTCCTTTTTGCAAGCCTTTACAATAACTGGGGGCTGCTATATCAGGAAATCGGAGACTATGCGAAGGCGAAAGAAACTCTCCTGCTTGCTTTGCGAATAGTGGATAAGAGGAAGGGCGCAGAAATGCCCAAGGCGTCTACTCTTGCCAATCTCGGAGCGGCAATGATACTGCTTCCTGACAAAGAGAATAAGGATGAAGCCGTTAAGTATATTAAAGAGGCTTTGGAACTGTTTGAGGCGGACGGAGGAAAAGATTTTCATTACAGTGCGGCGTTAGCGGCAATGGGAGATGCATATTACGGAGAAAAAGATTATATAAATGCATCTGCATATTATCAGAAAGCTCTTTTAGAGTTGTATAAGCATGTGGGCAGGAATAAGAATTATGAGAGAGTATATGAAAAGTATCAAAATGCGCTGAAAGCCGCCGGAGATAAAGGCGTTTGGATATCTAACATAGAGCGGAGCAGGGAATTCTATGAAAAATACGGAAAGAAAATGATTCATGAACAGTTTACGGACTATGAAGAGCGTATAGCCGTAGGATTTGTGGGAGAGGGGTCGGATTGCTTCGGGTTTGACGACGCTGTTTCTATGGATCATGATTATGCGCCGGGGTTCTGTATGTGGCTTATCGATGAGGATTATGTGGCGATAGGAGAATCATTACAGAAAGCATATGATGAGCTTATCAGGCAGCATGGAATCGGTAATATGACAGGTAATTTTCTGGAGCGCAGAAGAGGCGTAAGTTCTGTTTCGGCCTTTTATAACAGACTTTTAGGCCAGGATATTTCGTATGAAAAACCATACACGATAGACTACACTCAGGTGCAGGAATATCAACTGGCACAGGCGGTAAACGGTGAAGTATTCCGCGATAACTTAGGAGTCTTTACGGGTATAAGGGAATATTTGTCGGCATATTATCCGGAGAAAATATGGAGAGTTAAGCTTGCGCAATGTCTGCATGACTTTTCTCAATATGCCCAGAGCAATTATCCGCGTATGATGACGAGGAAGGATTATGTGACGGCGTCTATCTGCATAGGAAAAGCAATAGAGAGCATAATGGATATCATATATCTTTTGAACCGAAGATATGCGCCGTATTACAAATGGAAAAATAAGGGACTTAAGAAGCTGGATAAACTACAGGAAGCAATACTGATTTTGGAACAGCTTGCTGTGCTTCCATGCCAGAAAGACGCATGGGAGACGTGTGTATACACTTCCGAAACAGTAAATAATAATGATGAGGCGGTTGTTTTGTTAGAGAAAGCGGCAGAACATATTTTAAGAGAGATGAATGGGCAGGGAATTGTAGACGGCTCAGAAACATTTTTGGAATTTTATACATCTCAGGTCTTGACGGGAGCAGTATAAATGTGAAAGATTGCAGAGTGGGCAAACTATAGGGGGATAGAAATAAATATGAGCATAATTGAAAAAATAGTGGAGCTTGAGTGGAAGCAGTTTGATAAGGTGATAAACGAAGGCGGAAGGGCTGATTGTCAGGATGATTTTGAGACCTTTTCCATTATGAGAAAGAGCCAGTATATGACATGGAACGAAGAATTACTGGAAAGCTACTTAGATGATTTAAAATCAGCAGATGCAATCGGCAGAAATCTGATTACGGAGAAGTACGCCCGAATGATGGAGAGTACTGCGCCGCAGAAATATGAAGAGTTACGCGAATCGCTTCCCGTATTGGATGAGGAAAGAATAAAGATACAGGAAGAAATCATCAAAATTCAGATGTCATGGATGGAAGACTTCGCTTTAGAATTTCCCAATATGGCAAGCCGGGCAAGAAATCTTCACACTTCTGAAGATGAGGAGTACGATACTTCATATGAAACTTATTTAAGGGGCGAGCTTGGCACATACGGCGATAATACTTTTGTGTTATATGGAAGATTCATCGCATCGTTAGCAAAAGAGGGAAAAAATCTTGCCTATGAAATAATGAGCAATACTGCAAAGCTGTACGGATATGATTCCGTTGAGGCAGCGGAAGAGCGCTGACCTTTTATGCAATAAAAATATTGTGAATAGTGGAGATACTTTTTAGCACTACACATATGTACTGAATATAATGGAATAAGTGAAAAATTTAAGGGGTAATCAAATATATGGCGATTGGTTACTTAATAGTACAGGCGCGAACCGCTCAGGATGCCCTTCCGATTCAGGGTGCAAGTATTCAGGTTCTGGATGACAGGGGCGGCAGCGTCTATGAGCTTATTTCTGATGAAAACGGGGAAACCGAGAAAGTTTCTCTGGAAACGGTAGATAAAAGCCTTTCTCTTGACCCTGACTACTCGGGTATACCATATGTAAGGTATGACGTAATGGCGCAGGCGGAGGGGTATGAATCTTTTCACATTTCAGGAATCCCTATATTTGAAGGGGAAACCGCCATTCAACCGCTTGCATTTGTGCCGGTACAAACTGGTCAGGCACGGAACAATCCTCCGGTGAATGAAATCTCAATAGGCAATTTTGGCGTTGATATGCAGGAGTGCCGTTCGCAGGAAGGACCTGCCGCAAGACCGTATGTATTGCGTAATGTAGTCATACCCAACCCGATTACGGTGCATCTTGGCACTCCGGCCTCATCCGCGTCTAATGTCCGCGTATCTTTTCCCGATTATGTTAAAAATGTTGCAAGCAGTGAAATCTATCCGACATGGCCGGATGCGTCGCTTAGGGCAAATATTTACGCTATCATCACCTTTGCGCTGAACCGGGTTTTTACGGAATGGTACAGGAGTCAGGGATATGGCTTCGATATCACAAACAGCACTGCATATGACCAATATTTTGTATATGGACGAACGATTTATGATTCTATAAGCAGAATAGTTGACGAAATCTTTAATGAGTATGTACGCAGAGAAGGACAGAACGCACCTTATTTTACTTCATTCTGTAACGGAACAACCGCTGTCTGCGCAGGCTTATCACAGTGGGGAACGGTTACGTTGGCAAACAGGGGATATACGCCGCTGCAGATTCTGAGAAATTATTATCCTAATGATGTAGAGATAGCGGAAACTAATATTATTACAGATGTTTTATCCTCTTATCCGGGCACAGCGCTTAGAGTAGGCAGCAGAGGGCTTGATGTACAGACCATTCAGACATATCTTGGAAGAATCAGGAGAAACTATCCCGCAATTCCCGTTATTACAGATGAAACAGGAGTATTTGGTAACAGTACCAAGGCCGCAGTTACTAAATTTCAAAGTATTTTCAATCTTCAGCCTGACGGCATTGTCGGCAAAGCAACGTGGTATAAACTTTCAAGCCTGTATACCGCTGTGACGAAGCTGGCAGATTTAGGCAGCGAGGGAACTTCGCTGGGAATCGGAACTGTTCCTCCTTCTACCGTACTAAGACAGGGGTCAAGAGGAACGGATGTTATTACACTTCAATATATTTTGAATGTAATTTCGGAGTTCTATCCCAATATTCCGGAAATATCGCAGGATGGTATTTTTGGCAGCAGAACTAAGCAAGCGGTGATTGCTTTCCAGCAGATGATGAATCTGACGCCCGACGGTATTGTAGGAAATGCTACATGGAAAGCACTTTATGACACCTATCTGGGAATAGTGGAAAATGTACCGTCCTCCAAACCGGGAACCGAGACATTTGAATATACTGTCCGTTCCGGGGATACTCTGTGGCTGCTTTCCAGAAGATTCGGAACTACTGTGGATGAGATAAAAAGACTTAACGGGTTGAATAGCGATTTGCTGAATATAGGGCAGGTACTCAAGATTCCGGCTGTACAGCAGTAGGTTTAGGAATGAGCATATTTCGCAGGTTGATGAAAGAACAGGGTGATTAGTGTGAAGATACGTGCAGATGTATGGACGAAAATCCTGCTGATATGGTATACTGAAATAAATAATGGTAAATATTACCTGTTATACAATATAAAAATACTATCGGGATTAAGATAGGGGGCATGTGTAAAATATGAATGCAGCGGTTATGAAGTATAAAAAGATTATGCTGAAAATTTGCAATATTCTGGAAATAATTGCAGCATTGCTCGTGTTGATGGGAATATTTCTGTCAATATACAGTTTCTTAAGAAACTTTGATGCTTTCTGGGATTTACTGGGGGATATGTCTTTGTTCAGGGATTATCTGGCTAAGATTTTTATACTCGTAATCGGAATTGAGTTTTTGCAGATGCTGTGCCGCCCGAATGCCGATAATATTATTGAAGTCCTGATTTTCTTAGTCGCGCGTCATATGATTGTTTATGATAC
>CAMWWS010000217.1 GCA_947178085.1 uncultured Lachnospiraceae bacterium
CCGATATTGGCGGAAAACGGAATGCAGGCTCTGAAAATCGTAAACAGGCTTAATCCCCAGCTTATTATTCTGGATATAGCTATGCCTGAAATGGATGGATATGAATTCTGTAAAATATTGAAGGAAAATCCGGCGACCAGAGATATTCAGATAATATTTATTTCCGCATATGACGACCCCTCGGATGTGGTAAGGGGGTTTGACTTAGGCGGCGAAGATTATATAACGAAGCCGTTTATTCCTCAGGTAGTAAAGGCAAGACTGAAGCTACATCTTAAACTTTATGAAGCCAACACAGAGATGATGGAAATGAACAGACGGCTGCAGATTTCTGTTAATGAGCAGCTTCATCAGCTTGAAATGGAGAAGAAGAATGTTCTGTATGCACTTATTCGTGTGGCAAGAGAAAATGCCTGCTATGATAAGGATCATATGGAGAGGCTTAGTTATAACTGCCGGATACTGGCGGAAGCAATGCAGTTATCTGAGGAATACGGGAATATGATATCCGAATCATACATAGATACAATTGAATTGGCGGCGCCGATTTGCGATTTGGGAAATGTAGCGATACCTACCGACCTTTTACAGAAAAAGGAGGCTCTTTCACCGGAGGATGTTGCGGTAATAAGAACCCATACTACGATTGGAGCCAGAATTCTGGAAGATATACGGGATACGGGAGACTTTAATGATTTTCTGCAGATGTCCATTGATATTGCACATTATCATCATGAGAACTGGGATGGCAGCGGTTATCCCTGTGGAAAGAAAGGAAATGAGATTCCACTGTCGGCACAGATCATATCTGTGGTGAGCGCTTATTGTGCAATGACGGAAAATCGTGTATACAGGGATCCTTATCATATTGAAGAAGCATTGACTATGATGGAGTCGGATGCGGGAAAGAAATTCAATGCAGATATTTTCAGGATTCTAAGAAAGATATACAGGCAGCTGCATTAGGAGGAGAGCGCTTTGGAATTTCTCAATCAGAATAAGAAGAGTCAAAGAAGTTTGGAAGTCTTTGTAAATATTATATATGGTATATATACCGTTAATCTGTGCTTCGCTATTGTAAAAAAGGGCGGAAATGTATGGATGGCAGGATTTATGCTGGCTGCCTTTTTAATCAGTTTTTCAGCGTTATTAAGTAAATACAGAAATAACAGGATAAGGGCGGCGCTTACCTGTGTCATGATGCAGATAATGTTTATTTTGTATGCAGTGTCTGTGGAAGATTTATCTGCGCTCATACCTACATTCATGGTCTTGCTGTTGCTTGTTGCGTTCTATGGAAGGGCTGAATTCTTGTGGATTACATGGGCGTCATTGTTTTTCGTTGTTTTTTATCACGGTATTATAACGGACAACTTATGGCAGCTGCCGTCAGGAACGCTTGATTATATAAGACATCAGGTTGGAAATGTTATGTGCATGGAGATTGTGCTTTATATATGGTTAAAGCATCGTAATGAAGCAAACAGCCAGATGTATAAAATAGTAGAAGCGCTTATGGAAGCAGAGCAGAGCAAGGATGATTTTCTGGCAAATATCAGCCATGAGATACGCACGCCCGTCAATACAATCTGCGGAATGAGTGAGATGGCTCTTCATGAGCATGAACTGGAAAAAATGCGCGAAGAGATTTTTGATATCAGGGATGCAGGACACAATCTGATGTCCTTAGTCAGTGACATTCTGGACTTTTCCCAGCTGCAGCAGGGGAAAATGAATCTTGAGGAGGAAGCTTATAATATCACCTCCACAATCAATGACATTATTAATATGGCTATGGCACGCAGAGGAGATAAGCAGATTGAACTTATCGTAGATTGTGCCCCCGATATACCGAATGTACTTTTCGGAGACGAGAAAAAGATACGAAGGGTAATTATGAATCTGGTGAATAACGCCATTAAATATACAAGTGAAGGCGGAGTTATCATTCAGATTAGGGTAAGAAGAGAAAATTATGGGGTTAATCTCTGTATATCGGTGAAGGATACGGGAATCGGCATAGAGGCGTCAAGTCTGGAAAAGCTGTTTGAAAGCTTTACTCAGGTGGATACAAGAAGAAACCGTCAAAGCGGCGGCGTAGGGCTGGGACTTGCTATTTCCAAAGAGCTTGTTCACTGTATGGGAGGAACGATTACTGTCAGGAGCCGTCCGGGAAAAGGAAGTGTATTTTCTTTTGTCATACCTCAGAAAGTGCTTGAGGATAAGCCGATAGGGCAGGTCAAAGACAGGGAAAAGATAAATATAGCCACATATTTCGATATGGAACAGTTTGATATGATGGCTATCAGAGATGAATATACGGCGATAATTACCAATATGGTGAAAGGGCTTCAGGTAAGATGCCATGCATGCCGTAATCTGGCGGAACTGAAACGGAGAGAGAGCATTGAAGCGTTTACGCATATTTTTATCAGTCTGGAAGAATATCAGGAGGACGAGGCATATTTTGATGAGCTGTCCGGGAATACCAAAATAATAATTGTGACTGACAGACCCAGGGAGAAGTATATTTCCAATTCCAATATTGTCAGGCTGTATAAGCCGTTTTACATATTACCGGTAGTTTCCATACTGAATGGAAGCAGAGGCTTTGAGGGCGGCAAACAGATGGTGCGCCCGGGGAAATTTACGGCGCCTGAAGCGCATATTCTGGTAGTGGACGATAATAGAATGAATATCCGGGTAGTAGAAGGTCTTCTGAAAGAATATAAGATAAAGGTGACTTATGCTACCAGCGGAATGGAAGCATTGGATTTAATTGAAAATATGACCTATGACTTTGTATTTATGGACCACATGATGCCGGAGATGGATGGAATAGAGACTATGCACCGTATCCGGGATAAAGTAGGACATTATTATAAAAGAGTGCCGATTATTGCGTTGACGGCGAATGCAGCTCCGGGCAGCCGTGAGATGTTTCTGGATGAAGGCTTTAATGATTTCGTGGAAAAACCTATAGAAACCTCTGTACTTGAGAGAGTTCTGAAACGGAATATACCCGAGGAAAAACTGATTTTCCAGACGCAGGAAGATAAAGAAGCAAAAACATCGGTTAATGGTTCGATTGATGATATAGAGAAGAAAGGGAAAGCGGCGGCTGAAGTTATGGAAAAAGAAGAAAAAATAACAAGTGATATTGAAACAAAAGAAGAAACTTCCGGCAGTAACGGCGAAGATTTTGCAGTCGGAGATCTGAACGTGGAGATGGGCATGATATATTGCGGCGGAAAAGAGCTGTATCTGGATGTTCTGGAGGCATGCTGTGAGGAAGCGCCGGAAGAACTCGAAGTTCTTAACGGGCTTTTTGAGAAGAAGGACTGGAAGAACTATACTATAAGGGTGCATGCCGTAAAAAGCGGTATGAAGAATATCGGTGCGGAGATTCTTTCCGAGAAGGCTAAGGCTTTGGAACAGGCGGGAAAGAAGGATGACATCGACTTTATCATGGAGAATCATGAGGATCTGATTAAAGAGTACCATCGTGTGATAAGGGAAATTGAGCAGAGCATTTTAATAAAGCAGCAGGAACTTAGCGAAGAAAAATTCGATGAATTCATGACGGAGCTTGAAGATGCAATGTATGCGCTCGACGGGGGGCGTATGACTGCGATTATATCAGAAATGCAGGAATATCAATATCATCAGACTGAACTTGCGCCAAAACTGACGCCTGTCAGGAAAAAAATTGAAATGTCCGATTATATGTCAGCGACAGAAGCCGTGTCACGGATTCGGGAAGGTCTGAAAAATGGAAAGTAAGGGGGACTCTTACACATATGAAGAAACTGTATGATAAATTTGTCGGAATGATATATAGAAGAGATTATGAACTTAGAGAGCGGATTTTCAGAATGATAATTCTGATTGGCAGCTTTATGGTTACGCTTGGAATCATAGAATGTATTCTTCTTATGGATTTAAATATAATAGTAATGCCCCTTGTGATTCTGCTTGTAGTAATGATAGGAGAGCTTCTGATTACATTTAAATACCGCAGGATTGATGTTGCCGCGATTATTGTAGGGTTTCTTGTTATCCTTTTGGTATTTCCGGCTATGTTCTTTTTAAGCGGAGGGCTTGAAGGAGGAGCTACCCTTTGGTTTGCTATGGGGCTGTTTTATGTTTTTCTAATGTTTTCAGGTAAAAAACTGGCCTTTTTTCTTATTTTATCTATTGTCGTAGATGTTTTCACCTATGCTTACGGTTATTATCATCCGGAATTGATTGAGCCGATGGCTTCAAGGGCAGCGGCATATACGGATTCTATTTTTGCTGTGTTTATAGTTGGAATATTCGGAGGCTCCATTCTGAAGGTTCAGATGAAGCTGTTTGGCATTGAAAATGATGTTGCGCGCAGGCAGCAGGAAGAGCTGGAAAAGGCGAGCAGAGAAAAGAACAGCTTTTTTGCCAGTATGAGCCATGAAATCCGCACGCCTATCAATACGATAATCGGATTGAATGAAATGATTCTTCGGGAGAGCAATGAAAGAGAGACTAAAGAGTATGCACAGAATATCCAGAGCGCCAGCAGAATGCTGTTGAATCTGGTTAATGATATATTAGACCTGTCTCAGGTTGAAGTGAAAAGAATGGAGATTGTCCCACTGCAATATAAGACTGTTGATTTGTTTGACGGTCTGATTGATATGATTCGGGTGCGTCTTAAGGAAAAGAAGCTGGAATTTATAGTGGATATTGATGAAAAACTCCCCTCTGTTCTGCTTGGAGATATGAAGAGGGTCAGTCAAGTAATCTTGAATATCCTCACTAATGCTGCAAAATATACGGATTCAGGCTCGGTTACCCTCTCCGTGCGCGAAGATTCCGTAAAAGGAGAAGATATATATTTAAAGATATCTGTAATAGATACGGGAATCGGAATCCGAAAAGAAAATCTGGAACATATTTTTGACGTTTTCCACCGGTTAGATGCCAAGAAAAATCAGAAAGTGGAAGGAAGCGGACTGGGACTCGCCATCACGAAACAGCTTGTAGATTTGATGGACGGAGAGATTACGATTGACAGTATTTATACTAAAGGTTCTACCTTTACTGTAATTCTTCCGCAGAAAATAGTGGATTTTACTCCGATTGGAAATGTGAAGTTCTTATCGTTAAGCAAGGGACAGGTTGAAAAATATCAGCAGAGCTTTACCGCACCTGAAGCGCGAATCCTTATTGTGGATGATAACTCTATGAATTCAATGGTGGAGAGCAAACTTTTAGCCGCTACTAAGGTGCAGGTAGATGTTGCACGAAGCGGAGCCGAGTGTCTTGAGAAAATCAAAAGAAAGTATTATCATGTGATTCTGATGGATTATATGA
>CAMWWS010000218.1 GCA_947178085.1 uncultured Lachnospiraceae bacterium
GATGAAAGCGAATACGAAGCTTAAGCTTTCTTAGCAGGAAGGAGTCGCTATGAAAAGATTTTTGAAAAGTTATCTGGTGTTTACTTCCCTGATTTATCGTATTGTAATGTTCATCGTAGTACCGATAGTCATGATTGCAGTTATACTCTGGCAGGGCGGCGTATTTGGCAAAGCAGGATCGCTGAATTTATATGAATTTCCGGGAGTAACAGTTTCTGCGTTTGTTATGATGCTATTGCCGATGATTGAAATAGTTTCCGATACATGGATGTTCGGAGGTATTCAGTCAAAAGATGCAGCTAAACTGGATTACCTGAAGACGTCAAGTATAGGAATAAAGGTTCTGCGGAGAGCTTTATCGATCGATTTGGTCAGGAAGTTTATTTTGGCAGTAGGAATTATAGGCATCTCATACGGAGTATTATATTGGAGGCTGACGCCGGAATTGAAAGGAGCGAATACAGAAGGTGATTGGGAAATGCTTTTGTTTGCCCTGCTGGTTTCATATTTCTTTTCAGTATTGGGGACAGTGTTGACAAGATATGGAAGCATGATTTGGTTAAATATGATGGCTGCGAATTTAATTGAATTGATTATTTTGATGATTGATTTAGCGTGCACATTTAACAGATTGTACAGTAGGTATATTGTTGACTTCTGTGTACTGTCTGCAATATTAGATGTGGCTGTAAGTATATTGGCTGTGAGAATAGTTATGAAGAAGGTGGAGGGAAGTTATTATGATAAATGATATCAAGCTGGGAATTAAAATTATGCGTTATGGACACGGATGGATGATTAGTATTATTTTGGGCGGTCTTTTTCTTGTTCTTGGAATTGTTATAGATATTCTGAATATGACTAGCGGCGCTCATGGTAATATTGCAGGAGGATTCATATTATTGTATACTTGTCTTTTGCCGGCGCAGGCACTTTTCTCTGTTAATGCGTCGAATATGGTACTGTCTTCTCCTGTCAGGAAGAAAATGCAGACTTCTATTCCTGCGGCTATAACCGTCGGAAGCATGCTTGCATTGTATATTGTGGCTGATTTGATTTTACTGATAATGTCATGTATATATCCTGACAGGTTCCCGATAGCGTCCAGGATGGTTGTCGTACAGATTGTGTTTGCAATATTTGTTATTATCTATTTTTCTATAGCATTTAAGTGCTTTTCCATATCTACCATTATGTTTATTATTTGTTTTGTATTTTTTACCAGATCAAATCTGTTGATGGGCACATCATGGATATATACTTCTGCCTTTTTTGATAAAGGAATTTGGTCATTTGTGCTGGTATCAGTGCTGGGTCTTCCTATTATCGCCGCAGCCGGTTTTTTGGGATACCTGTTGATGCTTTTGGTCTATAAAGTTCCTGTATCAAAATATTCGCAGAATGCATATCTGAGAAAGGAAATGTAATAAGTATTGACAATCATGCTAATAGCCTATATAATATACTAATCATACTTAAATAATAGGAATTAGCAAATCCGGAGGAAAAATATGAGTTTTGAATTAAGTACTGTGTGTATTCATGGAAACGGGAAAAGAAAAAAAGTAGAAAATACGGGGAGCATCAGTTTCCCGATTTATCAGACCGCCACATTTGCGCACCCCGGCGTAGGGCAGAGTACGGGATATGATTATTCCAGAGCGCAGAATCCTACCAGAGAAGAGGTAGAGCGTATTGTGAAGGACTTGGAGCATGGAATAGATGCGCTGGCATTTTCTACAGGCATGGCGGCAGTCAGTGCTTTCATGGAGTTTTTTCGACCGGGTGACCATATAGTGGCGACGGATGACTTATATGGGGGAACCATACGCCAGTTCAGGTTAATAAATGAAAAGAACGGAATCGAAGTTACATATGTAGATACCTCTGACTTAGAACAGGTAAAGGCAGCGATAAAAGAAAATACGAAGCTCATCTATGTGGAAACGCCTACGAATCCGATGATGCAGGTGACGGATATCGCGGCAGTCAGTGAAATTGCAAGGAAGAGTAACTGTCTGCTCGCAGTGGACAACACTTTTTTGACGCCTTATTATCAGAATCCGCTGGATTTAGGCGCAGATGTTGTAATACACAGCGCTACCAAATATTTAGAGGGACATAATGATACATTAGGCGGATTTCTGATTACGAACAGTGAAAATATTTCAGCAGAGTTAAGAAAGATCATTAAAACTGTAGGATCGGGATTGGCGCCGTTTGACTGCTGGCTGATTCTGCGCGGCATTAAGACATTGGCGGTGCGTATGGAGAAGCATCAGGAGAATGCGATTCAGGTTGCAAAATGGCTTCAGACACATCCTAAGGTGAAGGAAGTAAGATATATTGGTTTGGACAACCATCCGGGCAAAGAGATAATCAGTAGACAGTGCCGCGGTTTCGGAGGAATGCTGACATTTCGCGTCGATTCCAAAGAAACGGCGTATGCAATACTTGAGAAGGTGAAACTGGTACAATATGCAGAAAGCTTAGGCGGTACGGAAAGCCTTATTACATATCCCATGACACAGACCCATGCGGACGTACCGGTTGAGAAGCGGCTTGAAAAAGGCATAGATGAAACCTTGCTTAGGATGTCAGTAGGAATCGAGGCAGTTCAGGATATAATTGCAGATTTGGAGCAGGCGCTGAACTAGCGTATCCTGATTGGTAAAGAAAAAATTGCAGGTAGGGAGAAAGGTAAGGATATTAAAATGAAATACGATTTTGATGAGGTAATAGACAGAAAAGAAAGCGACTGCCTTAAATATGATTTTGCATCGGAACGTGGGATGCCTGAGGATGTGCTGCCGTTATGGGTGGCGGATATGGATTTTCGCACGGCTCCTTGCATTATTGAGCGCATGAAGAAAGATATTGAACTTGGCATCTTTGGATATACTGACAACAAAGATGCATATTTTCGTGCGGTCGCTGATTGGTATGATAAATACTTCGACTGGAAGGTTGATAAGCGCTGGCTTGTGAAAACGCCCGGAGTTGTTTTCGCTATAGCTGTTGCGATTCAGGCCCTGACGAAAGAAGGTGAAGGGGTCCTTCTTCAGCAGCCTGTCTACTATCCATTCAGCTTGGTCATCAAAGATAATAACAGGAAGCTTGTTAATAGTGAGCTGGTATTAAGGGATGGACGATATGAGATAGATTTTGATGATTTTGAAGCAAAGATAGTACAGGAGAAAGTTAAGCTTTTCCTTCTGTGCAGTCCGCACAATCCTGTAGGAAGAGTATGGACGAAAGATGAGCTTCAGCGTATCGGTGATATCTGTCTGAAACATGATGTGAAGATTGTCAGCGATGAGATTCATGCTGATTTCGTATATTCAGGATACAGTCATCATGTTCTTCCGACGGTTGATAAAAAGTTTGAGGATATCAGTATAGTATGTACTGCACCCAGCAAAACTTTTAATCTGGCAGGGCTGCAGGTTTCAAATATTTTTATACCGAATCCTGAACTGCGCAAAGCTTTTATAAAGACAATGTCAGCAGTCGGATACAGTCAGGTAAATATGCTGGGACTGCATGCGTGTCAGGCGGCTTATGAAGGCGGAAGGGAGTGGCTTGAGCAGCTGAAGGAATACCTGAAAGGAAATCTGGATTTCGCAAGAACTTATTTGGAACAGAATTTACCGCAGATAAAGCTGATAGAGCCGGAAGGAACATATCTAATCTGGTTGGATTGCCGTGGACTTGGATTATCCGAGGAGAAATTGGAGAACCTGATTGTACATAAGGCAAAATTGTGGCTGGACAGCGGAGCGATTTTCGGTAAGACAGGGGAGGGATTTGAACGAATTAATATTGCCTGCCCGCGCAGCATTCTTATGGAAGCATTGGAGCGGTTGAAAAAAGCTGTAAATGAATAAATACAGTTATTCTGTTCTTGCCATATTTTCAAAAAACTATTATACTAAAAATATATGGCAAAAAAATACGAAAATATTGTAAGAAAGAATCTGTAAATGCAGGAGGGAAAACCGTATGAAAAAAAAGTCCAGTATTACCTTAATTTTACTTTTATTGTGTCTGCTGCCCGCTATTTTATCAATTGCTGTTAATGTTTTTACTTCCTACAGTTATATAAGATCTACTTCGGAAAATGAAATTGAAGACATGCTAAAGGCCACCGGATATTCCATGTTGGAAAATTTCAATTCGCTTGATAACGGTACATACAGGCTGTCCGGCGACGTCCTTTTTAAAGGTGGAACCAACCTTTCCAATAGCATGGAAATCATCGACAATATGAAAGAAAAAACCAATGTGGAGTATACGTTGTTTTATGGAGATACCCGTTATATGACGACAGTTATTGATGAAACGGGAAACCGCGCGATTCTGACGCAATGCTCAGATGAGGTAAAAACAATTGTTTTAAATCAGGGAAAGACATACTTTGCTAAAAATATCAATATCGGTGGTCAGGATTATTATGGTTATTATATTCCGATTGAACAAAAAGGCAGTGTTGTCGGTATGATTTTTACCGGCAAGTCGAGTGCAGAACTGACGGAATCTACCAACAGCTACCTGACATATATTCTTCTTGTATGCCTTGGTCTTATGGTGATTATATTTGTAGTTGCCTTTTTTGTAGGTAGATTGATTGCCAAACAGATTAAGATTATTCGTGATAGTACGGTTATGCTTTCCCAAGGTAATCTGGATTTTCATAATGATAATAGTAACAAAATCAGAGAATTATATGATGTTGCAGAAGCAGCAGAAAGTTTACGTGCGCAGCTTGTTGGCGTTGTACAGGTGATTTTAGACTGCGCAGGTACAGTTGATTCTTCTGTGAACCATGTTGACGGCTCCCTTGGTAACTGTGCGCAGGCGGTAAAAGATTTAAGCACCACTATGGAAGAACTCGCATACGGAGCTCAGAGTATGGCAAGTTCTGTAGAAAAACAGGCTTTTGATATGGACGAGATTTCCAAAAACATCTCCGAGATAGCAGATAGTTCTCAGGCTACCCAGACTGTAACGAAAACTGTTACCGGTGTCAGCAACACGGCTAAAACCGATTTGAATGAATTGTTGGATGCTAACAGATATACTACCACAAGCGCCGATAATGTTATCACCAGTATTTCCAGTGTCAGCGAAGCGGTAAAACAGATTACTGTAGCGGCACAGATGATTATGGATATTTCTGATCAGACCAATCTGCTTTCCTTGAATGCCAGCATTGAAGCGGCTAGAGCCGGAGAAGCAGGAAGAGGATTTGCTGTCGTAGCAGGTGAGATTCAGAAGCTCGCAGAACAGTCCAATTCTTCTGCACAGCAGATTCAGTCTATTAT
>CAMWWS010000219.1 GCA_947178085.1 uncultured Lachnospiraceae bacterium
ATCGAAGATGTCGTCGGCAGGTTTTACTTTAAAAATGACTTTAGACCTGTGATAGTGGGAAATATAAGGACAGAAAGTGGAATGTCCGTTATTGATATCAAAATACGTGTGCGTTTGCCTGTGCAGATAATTTTAGCTGTTTGCTTTGGCGTCGTGGGGATTAGCTTTTTAAGCGGACTTATTACTGTTTTTACAAATGCAATGGACGGGGTGTCGATGATTCTTGGCTCTGTTGTAATGTTTGCTCTTTTACAGGCTATTGTAAGGATTGGGTTCTATTTTCCGGCGAAATATACGATGAAGAAATTGGAAGAACTTCTTAAATAATATATGATTTTATAGATATGTAATTGTTGGACTGAGATTATGCGAATTATTATATGGAGAACAATTTAATATGGAAAAGCAGATAGAAAATTACATTGAAGAAAACTTAACTGATGGAGCACAGCAAACTGCATTAGAGTTTATTAACTATTTACGGACAAACGAATTTGAATTTGCCAAAGACAACGGTTATTGGAAAGATAAAATTTATTATTTGATAAAATTCAGAAATGAGTGTGTATGCTTTATTGCGATTAAAGATCCCGATGAACCGAAAAATCTTTGGACAATATGGTCTGACGATAGTAAGGCATACGAGGATTCTTCGGTGGAAGAAGATATAAAGAATATTGCATGGCAATATGTAGACCATTGCGGCAACTGCGGTTCGTGCGGAGGCGGCAAACATAAAATAGTGTTTGGAAAGAGCTTTGAAAGAGTTTGCGGATGCACTTTCCGAGTTGATAATCCTAAGGAAAGCAATCTTCCCTTTTTGAAAAAGATGGTTGAGCTGCGTAAAAACGATATTTTGAGAATGTTCAGTGTTTAGAGATAAGTAAAGTTTAGGCTTGCCAGCCTAAACTTCAAATAAAATATAATTTTATGTCATTTCCTGTGTAGATATTTCTTAATCGGAACACTTATTAAAATACTTGCCAGAACACCCGCTAAACCTATTACTATTGTCAAAAACGCCATTCGTGAAAATCTTATCATGAAGCTTTCGGGAGTATCCATATGGTATAGCCAGGATGCGTATTGCTGGGCTAGGGAAAGTCCGGTTATATCAAGGCATAGGAGCCAGTTACAGTTTTTGTTTTTCTTAACTATGCAGATAAAGTGATAGATAAAAAAAGCAAACTGAATAATAAAGGCTATGATAAACTGCCATGTCAAAAAAGGTCCACACTGCGTAACATCCAGCCCAAACGGAATCACTCCTTTTGAGATTTTTCTTATAAAATAGAACAGCATTAGCGTAATGTAGATGTCTGCCAGAAGAGAGACTGCACCGGTAGCATATTCCGACATGCCGGGTAATTTTTTATCTTTATAATCCATTCCGATAAGAAAAGTCATAAGTATGAATGTTATAAACAGAGCTAAATATGCGGACTGTGATAAAAATACCGTATTTGTAAAAGCACAGAATCCGGTAACGGTTAAAAGTACCATGAGAAGGCAGCAAATCACATTTTGATATTTCATTCTTTTTTTGAGTTTCCTTAGACCGTCTAATGACTTTTGTTCAAGTTTTGTATCTGTTAATGAGTTATCTTTATATAGAGCCAGCATTCGACGGCATTCACTGCAATCTTTAATATGTTCCTCCACACAAATCTTTGTTGCCTCGGAACAAATCTCGTCTGCATAGACAGGAATCAGGTCTTTAATAATATCACAATTCATCTTTTTCATAATTGCCCTCCTTAATAAGTATCATTTTTGCCCGGAAAAAGATAACTCTTGCCTTGGCCTCACTCATTCCAAGCATGCTGCCAATTTCCCTGTATGACAGTTCGCCAAGTACTCTGAGCTCCACGACTTTTTTCATTTCTAAAGGAAGCTTTTGCAGTCTGTCCCATACATCCGCAAGCTCAATACTTGCGATTGCCTGCTGCTCCGTATTGGTGTCAGATTCATATGACTCATCCAGCTCTTCTAACTGCACACGATTATCTTTAGCCCAATGCTGGTACAATAAGTGCTTGGCAATCTGGCAAAGCCATGTGGAAACTTTACAGCTTTTGTCATAAGAATCAATGGACTCTATAGCCTTTAGAAATGTTTCCTGCATCAAATCCTCTGCAAGCAGCGCATCTTTGCATCTCTTATACAAAAAGTAAAATACTATCTGTGAATACTGTCTGTATATTTCATCCATCCGTTCATAACCCCGTTTCTATTTTATATATCCGATTTGGAGAGGGTTTGTTACAAACTTTTTTTTAGTTAATTATAACAAATTTTTGATATTGCTTTTGGAATATAATTTTTGGAAGTTAATATATATTTTCCTTTATGCCGTTATGTGATACAATTTATATAGATTGAGAAATCAAAGAGTTTTCACACATGTTTACATGTGTTATGCAATATTTAGTACAAAAGCGCTTAAAGCGCTGTCCAAACTCGCAGGTTGAGAGATAAGCATGGCTGTTAATGTGAAAAATGAATTTTGCAGATTTAAGAAAGATGCAGGGTTTATTACATATGAAGATGATTGAAATAAACAATCTCACAAGTACATATGGAAAAAAGAAGGTGCTAAACGGCGTTTCATTGTGCGCTGAGCAAGGAGAATGCATCGGTATTGTCGGTCCTAACGGCTGCGGCAAATCTACGCTGCTTTCCATTATGGCGGGAACTTTGCGGCCTTTATCCGGGGAAATCAGCTATTATGGTCATGACGCGCTTAAGAACCGCACCGTCTTTACTAAAATGACTGGATATGTCCCACAGGAAAATCCACTTATGGCGGAACTCAGTGTTTATGATAATCTGCGTCTATGGTATACGGATAAGGCGGAGCTAAAAAAGGAGTTGGAGCAGGGTTTTCTGAAGATTCTGGGGATTCAGGAGTTTATCAAGATGCCTGTTTCCAAGCTTTCCGGGGGAATGAAAAAGAGAGTCAGCATAGGTATAGCATTATTGGGAATGCCGCCTGTTCTGATTCTGGATGAACCCAGCGCTGCGCTTGATTTGGTTTGTAAGGAAGAGATTAAGAGCTATCTTCGGATTTATCTGGAGAAAAAGGGAACGGTTGTGATTACGACGCATGAAGAGAGCGAATTGGAACTCTGCAACAGTCTGTATGTGATGAAGGACGGGAAGCTTAATGAAGCGGATAGGACGCTGAGGGGAGAAAAATTAACGGCTCGGTTTTAAACAGGTAAAGTAAAATAACAGTAAATAACATAAGAAAGGACGGTAACAATATAATGGAACAGAATAATCAGAACAATCAGTATAGCCAGGATAATCAATATAATCAGAACAATCAGTATAATCAGAACAACCAGTATAATCAGAACAATCAATATAATCAGAATAATCCGTATAATCAGATCTATATCCCTCAAGTGGAGGAAAAACCACATAAAAATACAAAAATTGTGGCAGCGGTTATTTTAGGCTGTGTTGTCGTATTTGCTGCAATAGCTGTAGCAGGCGCGCTGGTTGTAAGGGCTTATAACTCGGATGAGCGAAGGTTTATGAAGGGGTTTGTAAATCTTGCGGAGGAAATAAACGAGCGCAGGCAGTTATGGGAAACTGCAACCGGAGAGTCATTAGCGGAGGGCGGCGGAAATACGCAGACAGAAATGTCTTTTAATCTGAGCGGGGATGAGCTTCCGGTTACTATAGGTCTGGATATGTCTTTTTTAAGGGACAACAGCGCACGTAAGATTAGGTCTGATGCAGTGTTAAGCGTTATGAATAATGATTTGCTCAGTTACACGATTTATGGAGATGATAAAAGGGTTATGCTTTCAATTCCGGAAATATGGCGGCAGAATTTTGAATTTTCTCCGAATCATATAGACAGGCAGTACAACGAATCTCTTCTTGCTGAAGAATTCGGAACCATAGATAGTGAGGATATTTCCATTGATTTCTTTGCGGAAAATGAAGATGATGTATCGGAGGACGTATTTAAAGAATGGTTAGATGAAATATTGGAGTTTTCGCAAAATATGAAAAATTCTACGACAGGTCCTGTTGAGGGGATAACAATAGAAAAACTTGACGGGACTGTAAGCGTCAGCTTTCCGGAAAAAGACGATAAAGAGTATGAGTGCAGGGAATATCGCATGGTTATTTCAAAAGAGTGGATTGAAAGAACGCAGGATGCCGAAGTGACGGTCAATACTACGGGTGTAGAAGTCAGCGCGACTGTAACAAGTGATGCAGTAGTGCTTATCGATATGGATAAGAAAAACAGGATTATCAGAATAGCGTCGGAGAAACCGGTTCAGTTTCTGATAGAGTCCGATGAATTTTCCGGAATCGCGGGATATTCGATAAGCGTTGGCTTTTTAGGAGAAAAAAGAAGTATTGATGATATTTATGTCAACGTGGATGTTGATTATGTACTTGATATGTCAGAATGGTATTCCGAAGAAGAAAAATTTTTGTTTCAATTTGATTTAGAAATTGGATATAATGAAGATGACACACGTGTCACAGCTGATATCAATAAACTGGAGATTTCTAATGATAGTATCGGTACCTTCAAACTGACGGGTAAAATTGACATGGAGCCGCTTAAAGAAAAAATAAAGCCATTGGAGGGTGAAACAATACAACTTTTCCGAATTACGGAAGAGGAGTATGAGGATTTGGAAGATCAGCTTTATGAAACAATAATGAAGTGGTGGACTTTATCATCATTTTTTTGATTAGAACATGCATTGGAGATGCAGGATGAAGAATACTTTAATCTTATGGAGGCTGGAGCTTAAGCGGACTATTAAGCTGATGCCTGCCATGCTTCTTGAAGCGTGTATATTGTTAATCATTTTGGGTGCCATCGCTTTTGGCGTAGGAAAACTGCTATATCAGGATTCTTCTATCGTGCAGATAAACGTCGCAATTGTAGAGGAGGAAGAAAATCCGCTTACTGAGCTGGCTGTTAATTATGTACAGGGCATGGAGAGCATTTCCAAGTCCTGTCAGTTTACTATTGTGACTAAAGAAGAAGGCTTTTCTATGCTGGAAGACGGAAAAGCAGCTGCAATGATATACCTGCCGGAAGGCATGATGGAAGGAATTCTGAATGGCAGCAATGTACCGGCGCAAGTGTTTTTTCCGGAAGATGCAGGAACAGAATCGGCGTTGCTTAAGGAACTGGCTGATACCGGAATACAGATGCTTAAGGTAGCGCAGGCTGAAATATACGGAGTATTTGATACTGCGAAAACTTATGGCGCATTAGACAGGATTTCAGCCTTGGAAGCAGACATAGATATGTTTAATCTGGCTTTTGCATT
>CAMWWS010000220.1 GCA_947178085.1 uncultured Lachnospiraceae bacterium
GGTCAAGAACCGTATTAAGTCCATATTTTTTGCACATTTCAAGCGCATTGTCTATGTAGGTAAATCCCGCTGCATTAATCGTGCCGTCTTCATTCTGAACTATGTTGTAGTCAATCGGAATTCTTACATGGTCAACTCCCCATGTTGAAATTGCTTTAAAATCATCTTCAACAATAAACTTCGTGAGCCTTTCTATGCTGTAATCACACTGTGAAAGCCAGCCGCCCAAATTTACGCCTTTTGTGAAACCATTAAATTTTTTCATTTTCATTCCCTCTCTTTGTTATTGTATTTTTATTATACTTATTATTATTGATTGGATTCAGGTGTCAAAAGGTTACTTTTATGAACTGATGTGGCAGATTGCATAGTCTCCAGTATTGTATCCATGATCTGTTCCGCCACTTCGTCTTTGCTCATAATGGGCAGTTCCTTTACCTCTTCCTTCGTAATAATCGTCACAATGTTAGTATCATGTCCAAAGCCCGCTCCTGACTGCTTCACATTATTGGCAACAATCATATCCACATGCTTCTTCACAAGCTTGGCGCGTGAATTTTCCAGCATATTTTCCGTTTCCATTGAGAATCCGCAAAGGAACTGTCCCTCTTTGCGGTTATCGCCTAGAAACTGTAATATGTCTTCGGTACGCTCTAGCTCAATAGATAATTCGCTGTCTTTTTTCTTGACTTTTTCATCAGATATATGTGCAGGGCGGTAGTCCGCTACCGCCGCTGCCTTGATTATTATATCCTGCTCCGCATAGCGCTGCTTTACGGCCTCCGCCATATCTTTTGCCGATTCAATCTCTACTGTCTCCACAAAAGACGGCTTAGGCGTATCCGTTTTTCCTGTAACCAAAGTAACTTCTGCGCCTCTATGCATACAGTGCCTTGCTATGGCATACCCCATTTTTCCGGTAGAATGATTCGTAATGTATCTTACAGGGTCTATTTTCTCCATAGTCGGTCCAGCCGTCACCAGTACCTTTTTACCGGACATATCTTTTTCATGTGCGGTTTCACGCAGAATGTATTCCAGTAGCGTCTGTTCAGACGGCATCTTACCGGGACCGATATCTCCGCATGCCAGATATCCTGTATCCGGCGTGATCACTTCCATACCGTAGTGAATGAGTTTCTTTATATTATCCTGCACTATAGGATTCTCATACATATGAGTATTCATGGCAGGAGCTATGATTTTCTTACATGTGCATGCCATGACCGTAGTAGTCAACATATCGTCCGCTATTCCGTTTGCCAGCTTCCCTATGACGTTCGCGGAAGCGGGAGCTACCAGAACGACATCTGTGCGCTTGGCAAGCGAAACATGTTCAACACTGTACTGAAAATTCCTGTCAAAGGTGTCAATCAGGCATTTATTCCCTGTAAGTGTTTCAAAAGTAATGGGATTTATGAAATTAGTTGCATTCTGCGTCATTAACACGGTAATATCCGCATGCATTTTTTTCAGCATGCTTGCCAGATTGGCGATTTTATACGCCGCAATACTGCCGGTTACCGCCAAAACAATATTTTTTCCCTTTAACATATTAATCATAATCCCTTCTTAATCTGCGAATTTTCCGCATAAATTCTATTCCGCTTGTTTTTCCCGCGACTGCGGCATCAGCTTTAACAACGCCATGCTGACTGCTGTTCCAAGAATGACAGCCACAATAGTTTCGGGGATTCCGTTCGCCGCTATGATTCCCAGAATAACATCATATACCGCCTCTAAAGCTATGTTCTTTGCCGCAGCAAATTCCTCCCTGAAGCAGAAATATATTAAATTCATAACCAATAATGTATTAGTAAGCGCTCCAACCGCCGCCGCTATGGGAATCGCAATAAGTCTACGCTTCTTAAAATCTTTAAGCAGCTTCTCTATTCCTTTGTATACAAAATAAGGAATTACACCCACCAAAATCCTCGGCACCAGAGCAATCACCACGCTCCAGCCGTTTCCGCCTACTTCGCCTACCGAGTAAAAAGGCGAAAATGCAAAGGATAGTAAGCTCGGCTCCAAAGTGTTCTTAATCAGACTCGTAATACCAAATGTTGCTCCCAATACCGCTCCATTTTTCGGTCCAAGCACAATGGATCCGACAATGACAGGTACATGAAGCAGAGTTGCTTTGATGACAATGAGGTTTATGTAACCTACATTGGGGATGAAAGTCATGACGGCAATAATTGCGATAAACAAGGCTGTCATAACCATGTTGAAAGTTTTTTTGTTATTCATTTTAGTTTCCTCCTGTTATTATTCTCCCTTAACGAAGATACAATACGTATAAAAAATATCATGAATGGGGGAAAAAGTAAAGGATTTTAACCATATTATTTACTTGTAAATAATATTATTATTTACAAAAGCACTCCACACTTACTCTGCCGTTTCTATATGTAACCGTAACCGCACCGCCGATATCCGTCCGAAAAATCCGGCTTCCGCAATCCTCAAGACGAAGCAGTAATTCGTCATGAGGATGTCCGTAGCTGTTATCTCTTCCGGCTGAAATGACCGCTACCTGCGGTGAAACCACATCCAAAAAGGCTTCTGCAGTTGAGTTTCTTGAGCCGTGATGCGCCACTTTCAGCACAGTGATGCGTTTTCCATCACCGGAAGAATCAGTAATGTATTTTTTAAGGCGTTCTTCTACCGCTTTCTCTCCTTCTCCTTCCAAATCCCCTGTAAAAAGTGCCGTAAAATCATCATATTCCAGATATATCACCGTAGACGAAGCATTGCTGTCCCCTGTGTCTTCACCGGCTGACGGATGCAGGCAGGTGAGCTTAAGCCTCCCATGCCGTAAAACGTCTCCGACATGGATATACTGTACGGTTATCCCTTTTTTCACTGCCAGACGCTCCAGTTCATGATACTCGACGCTTCTACTCTGCTCACCTATGTCCGGCAAAATCAGGTTTTCTATCATCACCCCGTTTTCATCCATATCCTCTATCAATGTGCTTATTCCGTTATAATGGTCGCTGTCCATATGCGTCACAAATATCGCAGTTAACGTATCCGCTCCCTCTTCTTTTAAAAAAGGCAGTATCTGATATGTTCCTACATCACTTTTGCTTGAACTTCCGCCATCGATCAGAAAACGTCCTCCTCTATCATCAGCTATGTATATACTGTCGCCTTGTCCCACGTCTATAAGCGTAATCTGCAAACCGTCCTGAAAACGCAGTGTAATACATAATAGTGCCAGCAGAATAAACTGCCAGAAGTTAAGTCTGCTCCATTTTCTGCCGCAGCAAGCAGTAATGCATATGGTTGACATAAATATCAGTACCTGCCACGTATCCGGCGCACCGATAATATTTCTGCTCCCCGGAATCTGAATGGCAAGCTTGCAGCAGATCTCATAGAATGAAAACAGAACATGTGCAGGCAGTGCAGCAAATTTTCCCAATGGCAGGAAACACGCTGCTGCTGCGCAGGTAAGGAGTCCGTCCGATACAATCAGACTTGTCCCGGGTATGATTATTAGGTTTAAAAATACTGAATAAAGCGGATATTCATAGTAAAAACACAGATACACCGGCAGGGTGACAATAGAAATCGAAAGACTGGTTGACATAATTTTTTCAAGTTTAGTACCGCCGAGCAGCATTTCTTCCATTACCGGACGTAACAGTCCTATAGCCAGAATTGCTCCAAATGAGAATAAGAATCCACTGTGCCTTACATAAAGAGGCTGACCGGCCAGAAGTATAATTCCGGCAATTGCCATCGCAGTAAGCATATCGTATGTACGCCCAAACAATCCTGCCGCAATATGCAGCCCAAACATCACAATAGCCCTGAATGCAGAAACACTCATGCCTGTCATTATTCCATAGCAGTATATCAGACATATAGAAAGCGGAATGTTAATAAGCTTCGGAAGCTTAAGTTTATGAAGTAACTTATAAAATCCCATGCCGATTAAGGAAATATGCAAACCGCTGATACTTAAAATATGAATGATACCATTAAGCTGATATAGTTGCTTAGTATCCTCGTCCAATCCGCTCTTTTCCCCAAGAAGCATTGCCTTCATGACAGAAGCATCCCCCTCCTCATAGCAGACATCTATCAGTCCGGCAAGATATTCCTTTATCTGATACAGCCCTTCTTTAAACCTATCATAATTCGCACTTTCATCAAGGATAGTCCCTTTCTGAAGACGTGCCTGATAGTTCAGAATCTGATAGTATCTGCGCGCATCGAATTCTCCCGGATTTGTCGCTTCCGCGAAAGAACGCAGCTTACCACGTACACGGACAAAACTTCCCGTCTTAGGCTCCTGACCTTCCGTAATATAGCATATTATACCTTCGACATCCGATAACTGTGAATCCGATGCCTGCGAATCAATCGTTTGATAATAAGTTTTTTGTGGATTAACAACCTGAATTTCTCTCAGATAAATAACAAGAACTTTTTGCTCATTAGAAATGCGATATTCCTTCTTTTCGACCTGACCTGTAAACGTAAGTGTGCTTCCGTCCGCCTCGCCTAAAGATACGGCAGGCAGCGGATAGCAATATAGATATATTACAATTATCACTAAAAAGGCCAGTCCGATAATACATACCGGTCTTCTCAAATTAACCTCCCTTTCCGCTGCAGCCTGCCCATGTCAGTTTGTCTCCTTCATATGACAGGCAACAACCTCAATTATCCGCAGATGCGGCATTTGTAATCAAATCAAGATTTCTCTCAAACAATGTTGTCAGACTTACGCTCTCTTTATAGGAAACAGAAGTATCTCCATTAATGGAAATCTGCACTTTACTGACATTAGGCAGCTCTACGAGAGAGTTGGTAATGGAATAAATAGTAACATCTGATGTTACATTATATGGCTGATTTAAAAAAACCTCATTTAAGTTTACATAACATATCCTATCCTTTACCGTTACGCTTACAATCCTCGTCTCCGGATTAATAGTAGGATAGCTTCCTTCCGAATGCGGACCTTCAATCAGTTTCTCCACCACAAGCTTCTCTATGGAAATATTGCTATTATATACGACGTTTCTCTGGTTCTCTTCTACCAGCCTGTCACCGGTTTCGTTGGCAAAATACAGGTGAAGATTGACCTTTTCATAAGTATTTATTTCGTTTCCTTCATTATCAATGAACATATCCGCCGACATATTTCCGACTACTGTGCCGCCATTATCCATAAGCGGCTCATTGTTTACGGCAAATGAAATATAGTTCACATCCCTCACCTGCGACAAGGTTCTGACAATTGCCGCACGTACAAGAATTTCCTTAATACTATCCATTTCTTTGTAG
>CAMWWS010000221.1 GCA_947178085.1 uncultured Lachnospiraceae bacterium
GGATAGGTAAACACAGCTTCCGCATATACCAAAATGCGGACACGGACTTGTCCGCTCCAATGTCGAAGGCTCCACGATTTCCAATAATCTGCCCTCTGCCTTTCCTTTTCTGACTTTGTTCACAGAGCATCTCACTTTCTGCCCCGGAAGCGCATTCTTAACTACGCATATGCCCTCTGCAGTCTCTACTATGCCTTTATTAGGGAAGTCCACCCTTTGTACAATACCTTCAATAATTTGACACTTTTTCATATTTTAATAACCATGCCCTTTCTTAAAGTCCACGGATTTTGAATGCAATATAATATTATAGCCGCAGAAGCAATAAAAGTATATCATTTAGTATACTGACACACAGCGCAAAATACGGGATGCACCGCTTGTAATTCAGTACATCCCGCTTAAAATGCAAGTTCATCGTACTCCAAAAATTGCTTCGCAATTATTAGAAAAATAGCTTATACGACCTCCGATTATTCCTCCGGCGTATCTTCGTCTTCATCCTCAAATAAATCATCATCAAAGTCGTCATCGAAATCATCATCAAAGTCATCCAGATAATCCGGCTGCATATAGCGATATACAGCGTAAGCAATAGCTGCAACTGCGGCAACTGCTCCTATAATAGCCAACACCCATACAATAACATTTGTTTTCTTTTCTTCTTTCTTTTTTCCTAACAATTCATTCACCCCCGTATTATCTAATACTTCATCTAATTTATTTAAAACTTCCTCTTTAATCTCCCTAATTTCCACTCTGCTCATACTTATACCCTCTCTTTCATGTTGTTCACGGTATATTTATCATATCCGTTTCTATTGTATAATTATAATATACCACTAATTTATATTTTTTACTACATATTTTTTTATTATTGTTTTTTATTATTAAATTATCACAAATCTTATATTGTCAATTATTTCAATTCATGCTGACAGGTTTAACCTCTCAGACTTTCTTAAGCTTAGCGAAGCCCGCATACATGATTTTCTGACCGACTTCATCAAATACCACCGTCACCTGATAGTCTCTCGCTCCGGGCTCAATCTTCATCACAGTCCCTTCACCGTATCTTTGATGTCTGACCCTGTCGCCCTGTTCATAGCCCAGATTTCCTGTTCCGCCGACCGCTGCTTCTCCCATTCCGGCTGCATTCGATGTCTTTTCCGCCATTTCAGCAACTGCTCTTGTGATATATGGCTGGTCTTCATATGCTGTCCTCTTTGGTTTAACGACTGCTTTCGGTCTTGCAGTAGCCTTTGGCTTGTCGAAAATCGTATCAGCGTCCTTTCCGAACTGCCTTACATAACTTCCCGCACTGTTACGGCTGTAGCTGTCTTGACTTGTGCTTACCTGAGGTCTTTCCCACGATTTAGTCTGGGAATATCCCGGTTCCGGCAACTGATTATCCAATAAAAGCGGTGGTATCTCCTTAACGAAACGGCTGACCGGATTATACTGCGTTTCACCGCGAATCATACGCGATCTGGCACAGGTAATCGTCAGATCATCTTTAGCTCTGGTGATTCCCACATAGGCAAGGCGTCTTTCTTCTTCAACATCCGACGGATCATCTGACACTGTTGACATATAACTTGGAAAAACACCGTCTTCCATACCTGCAAGATATACATAAGGAAACTCCAACCCTTTTGCACTATGTAATGTCATTAGCAGCACCCTGTTATTGCCGTCCACTACCTGATCGATATCCGCTACCAGCGCCACTTCTTCTAAGAATTCGCTTAAATTCGCTTCTTTATGCAGTTCTACATAAGCGGCTGCTTTGCTGATAAGTTCATATATATTTTCTATTCTGTCATCAGAATCCTCATCGTCTGAAGCTTCCAGCTCACGGACATATCCTGTAGTCTCCAGAATATCCTCAATCAGATCGCTAATACTGAAAAACTCCAATTTGCTCCTAAATGCCTGTATCATAGTAACAAACGGCTTAAGCTTGGAAGCGCTCTTGCCGATTGTCATTATATTATCTGCTTCTCTTAATGCGTCATAAAAGCTTATATTCCTACTGTCTGCATAATCCTGAACCCTCTGGATGGTCGCAGCTCCAATTCCTCTTTTGGGTACATTTATAATTCTTTTTACAGCTACGTCATCCCTGCCATTATCAATGGTTTTCAAATATGCCAGAATATCCTTAATCTCTTTTCTGGAATAGAAGTTCACTCCGCCGACTACCTGATATGGTATTCCTTTAATTACAAAACGCTCTTCAAGCATACGCGACTGTGCATTGGTGCGATAAAGTACTGCGCAATCGCCGTAATCCGCTATAGCATCCAATTTCTTTTCATATATATCCGACGTAATATAGTCCGCTTCTTCATAAGCTGTATCAAAACGACGGAAATGAATCGGGCTTCCACCCTCTTTTTTTGTCCAAAGTGCCTTATCCTTGCGTCCGGCATTGTTCTTAATCACCGCATTGGCTGCATCAAGCACATTCTGGGTGGAACGGTAATTCTGCTCCAGCTTAATGACGCAGGCTTCAGGATATACTTTTTCAAAATCAAGAATATTACGGATATTTGCACCCCTGAATTTATAAATAGACTGGTCGTCGTCACCTACCACGCACAGATTCCTGTATTTAGCAGCCAGTAACCTGATTAATTCAAACTGTGCCGTATTGGTATCCTGATACTCATCTACCATTATATACTGAAATCTGTTCTGATAAGAATCAAGCACCTCCGGATTACTTTTAAAAAGCTCCACTGTCTTGACTATCAGGTCGTCAAAATCAAGAGCATTGTTCTTCCTAAGAGTTGCCTGATATTCTTTATAAGCTTTTGCAATCCTGCTGCTGTTATAATCCCACGCGCCTTGTTTTTCATACTCTTCGGGAGAAACAAGCTCGTCTTTGGCAGAAGAAATAGCGCCTAAAATTGTCCTCTCTTTCAGCATCTTTGTATCAATTGAGAGTTTTTTACAGACTTCCCTGATAATCCCTTTCTGGTCATCGGTATCATAAATTGTGAAATTATTATCAAATCCAATCCTGTCTATATAGCGCCGAAGAATCCTTACGCAGGTCGAATGAAAGGTGGATACCCACACCTGATCACCGAAAGCGCATAAATTTTGCGCACGCTCCCGCATCTCTCCCGCTGCTTTATTAGTAAAAGTAATCGCCAGTATATTATACGGCGATACTCCTTCTTCCTCTATCAGATATGCAATTCTATGGGTCAGGGCGCGGGTCTTACCGCTCCCCGCCCCGGCCAATACTAAAACAGGTCCTTTTGTTGCAAAGACCGCTTTTTTCTGCTGTTCATTCAAAGTATCGTAAATGCCCATTTTGTCATCCTTCTAAAATAGTTGATTTCCGCAGTTTCCGCAGAATTTCATTCCGTTTGAAGGTGTACCGCAGTTAGGACAGAATTTCGGAGCGGCTGAGTTTCCTGCATTTTGCGCTGTACTCTGCATACCGCTGTTTTGATTCTGATTCATCTGATTTACCATCTGCTGTCCGATTGCCATACCCATCTGAACATTTACCATATCGGAAGCGAGACCGCCTCCTGCACGACCTTTACTCATGCCGTCTGCTGCTGCCATCTGAGTATACTTATTCATATCTCCTACCATAGATTGCGCAGCCGCTTTTTCCTGCATCTTCTTGACTTCTTCCGGATATGAGAAGCTCTCAATCGTGAATTCAGTAATAGCTATACCAATCTTACGCATATCCATATCCAAATCGGATTCGATTCCCTTAGCTATACTCCTTGCATCCATCTGAAGATTGAACATATCCCTGCCCTCTTTGGCTATCCAGCTCATCAAAAACTGGTCAAGGCTTGCAATGATACGCTCTTTTACATCCTCTACCGTATACATCTGTCTGATGCCGGCAAGCTTATCGATTACGACTGCATGATCTGCTATCTTACAGTTAAAAGTACCGAATGCACGAATCGGCATACCTCCCGGCAATCCCTGAGCAGGAAGGTTAAGCGCATTCTTAGTTCCCCATTTTACCAGGACCTCTTTCGTATTAATAAAAAGAACTTCCGCCCTAAGGGGTGTATTAAAACCAAATTTAAAGCTTTTAAGTGTAGTCAGAAATGGGATAATGTCAGACTCAATATCATAGCTTCCCTCATCCTCAAAAATACCTTCCACTACGCCGTTATACATAAATATGGCATCCTGCCCCGGACGAATAATCAGCTTGGAGCCTTTTTTAATTTCCTGATTATGCCATTTATAGAACAGAACTCCCTCTCTTGACTCATTCCATTCCACTACATTAGCTAACTGATTTGAAAATAAACCCATATGTAACGACCATACCTTTCCCTTTATGTATTATAGTTAACGACATTATATCGTTTACTATTGTTACATTCCCATCTCTGCCTTTAACGCTGCAAGTTCATCATCTACCGCAGCTTTCTTATTTTCGGCATCATACTTTCTTGCAAGCTCAGCTGCGCTGTCCTTAGCAGGCTGTTTATTCAGTTCATTCATAGCGTCCGCTTCATCCAGCATTTTATTGACTTTCTCTTCCATCTTATCAAACGCTGCCAGATTGCTTCCTGCGCTCTCTAAACCCGAGCCGATTCCACTCATTCTTTTCTGGGTTTCAGCTACCTTAACTTTTGCCTTCAGCATATCCCTTCTGCTCTTCAAATCGGATATATCAGCCTCTAACTTGTCATGCATCTGACGCATTTTAGCGGAATTATCGCATGCCATTTCATAATTTTTTGTAAGCACTTCCTGTTTCTGCGTAAGCTCAGCCTTTTTCTCCAGGAACTGACGCGCTTCATTATCATTGCCGGCTGTAACAGCTTTCTTTGCATATTCTGTCATCTTGGCAATTTCTGATTCACAATCATCCAATTTTCTTTTAGCGCTTTTTTCCTCTGCCATAATTGATGCGGTTTCTGCTTTTACCTTAGCAAAATCCTGTTCCAGATTTCTAAGATATTGGTCAATCATTTTCTCCGGATCCTCACAACGATCCAACAGAGCGTTGAAATTAGCCGCCATAATATCCTTAAATCTTGTTATAATTCCCATGTTACTTTTCCTCCTTTATACAAATATAATATTTACTGCTGACTGTTCAAGTTCTGTGCCTGACTGTTCAGGTCTTCAACAAGCTCTTTTACCCTGTTTACAATATCTGTATTCTTTTCGCTGATATTGTATGTTTCGTTAGAGTGCGCCGTTACCTCTTCTATAACTGCTGAGATTGTCTGTACGCTTTCAATAATAACGGTATTGGCAGTTTCCAGATTTCCTACGACCTCTTCAAGCA
>CAMWWS010000222.1 GCA_947178085.1 uncultured Lachnospiraceae bacterium
GAAGGAAAGCCACTGATAGCATCAGATATTCCTCAAAGACAGCCGGAACTCAGCATTAACACAGTGCAGGCAGTGTTAAAAAAACTGCTTCAGAGAGGATTTATAGAAGTTGCCCGGATTGTCCAGAGCGGAACCGTCCTGTCAAGAAGCTACTCTCCTGTCATTACGCCGGAAGAATATGCAGTAAAGTATGTAAAATCGGAAATTTATCCCTTTGATAAAATCCTATCAAAGACGGGATATTTATGTGCATTATTCGACAATGCCGAAAATGACGATGAGCTGATTGAAGAACTGGAGAAATTCATACAACAAAGAAAAATGAAATAAAGGGAGGGAATTACTATGGCAGTAACGCCGATGTTCCTGCTGTTTTTATGGCTCGCAGGCGCAGTATGCAGGTTTTCCGTCCAGACAGGAAAATATATTCATTTAATACATATGATTGGGAAGTGTCCCGGTTATTTTAAGCATGATATGAAAGCTGTGACAGACAGGATTAACAGGGAATACGGAAAATCGGGAAGCTTCAAAGTCCTGCTTGTTCCGGGAATTAAAACGCCTGCTATCTTCGGCTTGATACACCCTAAGATACTAATGCCGGAAACAGATTATACTGAAAAAGAAATATATTATATTCTGAAACATGAAATGCTGCATTATTATCAGCATGATATGATGATAAAGATTTTGTGGGAAACTCTTTGCTCTGTTTTTTGGTGGAATCCCGCTGTTTTTCTGCTGAAAAAACAAATTACAAGAGTACTGGAGCTAAAGGTAGACCGACTCCTGACAGCAGGATTCAGTGAAGAGGAGAAAATAAGCTATCTGGAATGCATTGTTAAGTCAATGAAAGCCGGAAGGCAGGAACAGACAAGCCTGATGATTACATTTGCTGCACAGAAAGGGGATGCTATGAAGCAGAGGTTTAACTGCATATGGGCAGATGATTGTCCTGAAAGCCAAAAAATAGAACTGTATGGTAAAACTATAATGAACTCCTTTGCATGGAAAACAATTCTACGTTCTCCGGTAAAATCATTGCTGACGTTCCTTTTGATTGCGGCAGCATCATTTGCGTTGTTTTCACGTGTTACGGACTATGCCGTTATCATAAGGGAAGCTGCGAATGCCGAAAGTTTTTATCACGGTGTGGCCGCATTGGACAATACAGTACCGGAAGTATTTGTACATTGGACAGAGAATGATATAAGTTGGGGTATAGGATATACACCGGATAATAACCCATGGCCGACGGAGGAGCAGCTTGCAGAATTCTCATCATTGCCCGGCGTTACCCTGACAGATACAAGGTATATGACAGCCGGATTGGTGGAAGGTTGTAAGCGCGTGGTTGACGAATCTTACGGAATGTACGGTAATGACGATTTTGTACTGGTGGGAACATATGCGGGATATGAAAACTGGTCTGAAAACAGTCTGTATCTGATATTTAATGACATTACAGTGCTTGCAGGCAAGTGCAGACTTTCCAATGGAGACTCAGTCAAAATTAATCATTTGGGTATAGAAGAATTTTTATATGGTGAGTCCAACCCATATCCCGAAGAGTTTTGGAAGCAACTGGAAAAAGGGAGCAAAGTCCTCGTAAGCGGAAGCTATTGGCCTCTCGAAGGCGATTTTAGATTAAATCAGGCAGCCAGTGGCGAGAAGATGATTCGTGTCCTGGACAATGTAGGAGAGAATTACCTTGACACAGAGGAATTTGCTTACTATAAAGAATTGATTGAAGCAATCAATCAGGATCTTGAGATTTATGACATTGTATATACTTCGGATATGCGCTCCATTCCGCACTTTAACGAGCGTAAAATGGTCATGGACAAGGGTCGTCCTCTTACGGCAGAGGATACGGATGCCTGTGTAGTGAGTGAGCTTTTCCTTGAAACATACGACCTGACCATAGGTGACAAGATTGATGTCAGGCTTGGCGACAGGCTGTTTCCACAATACGATATTTTATTTGGTGCAAAATCTAAGGGGAACTTAAAACGCACTTCAAATTTTATTGATGAAGAAGAACTGGAGATCGTGGGTACATACCGATTTGTCGATACCATGGGTGCACGCGTAGCGGAGTCTGACTGGAGTTACTCGCAAAGTACGATATTTGTGCCGGGGTCGCTTCTGCCCGTTTCAGTGCCTGACGATTATGAGCCGTCTATAGGGCAGTTCAGTGTTTTTGTCGAGGATGCCCGCGATATAGAGGCATTTAGGGAAGCCGCAGAACCTCTTGCCGCAAAGATGGGAGTGGCTCTGCGCTTCTCAGACGGCGGATGGCTTACCGTAAAAGACAGTTTTGAGACGGGTGCGCTGACATCGCTTCTGACTACCGTACTTTATGTAATAGGAGCGGCGCTGGCATTGCTTCTGGCAGTATATTTGTATGTCGGACGAAATAAGGAATCTTATGCCGTCATGCGCGCCATGGGGGTTCCTGTAAGGATGGCTGGCGGAGCGCTAGTACTGCCCCTTGTCATGCTCTCAGCGGCAGCAATGCCTTTAGGCGGAGCTGCGGGACTTCTCTATACTTCAAAGACAGCTATGAAGGCGCTCGCAGCCATGACGGTTGATGCTGTTGACGTCTATATTCCTGACACTACGCTTCCCATTGGAATTATCAGCCTGTGTCTTCTTTTTGAGTTAGTATTCACTTTGTCAATTATTATGTTCTTCCTTCGGAAGATGAAGAAAACACCTCCGCTTGAACTATTACAGGGAGACACGCTGCGGGCAGGAGTTGATACCAAATCAGAGCCGGATAAAGCGGGATATGTGTCCATGCCCGCAAGCGCTGATATAATGAAACTATCTATGGCTGGGGAAATGGAATTAACTTCCCGCAGGAAATACGACGCGATACGCCATGTGACCTCCTATGTCCTGCGTCATATGCGGCGTGCCGGCTGGAAATCTGCAGTGTCGCTGGCTCTAACAGCAGTGCTGGTGTCCGGCGTCGGGATGCTTACGCTTTCAAGAGTCGCATATCAGGACGCATTTTATGAGGTTGACGTGAACGCTTCTGCAATAGAGTTTGTTTCTTCCAATGTAATTGAATTGTCAAAATCCGATTTGGTGAAGGATTTTTATGGTTACAACTCTTTTAGTGTACGCACAAACGGTCAAAGGCTTTATTCACGCATGGTTTCCACAAATGACCTTGAGCGTTATCTGACAGACAGCCACATCGGATATAGTGCAGCTTACGCTGATGGGTATGATATTTCAGACCTTAACAATGAAACAAAACCAATTTGTATGGTCGGAGAATCGCTGGCGGAGACGCTGGGTCTTGGTCCTGGCGATGAGATTGCTCTGCTTGCCGAGGACCGTTACGCCTCTCTGACAATGATGTTCGAAGAAGCAGATATATTTCAAGATGAAGAGGAATTTAGAGCATTCGTTGAAAATAAAACCCTAATATATAAAGTCATAGGGACTATAACGTCCGGTGACATAAACATAAACAACAGTATATTTACGGGCATAAACGACTATTTGGAAGACATATACGGACAACCGTTTCCATTTGGGTATTGCGAGTGCAAACTGGCTGACAACGAGAAACTTGGAGAGTTTAACAACCTCATGATGAACCTGAAAAATACTAATGCAAAGTACTCGAAGAGGGCTTCATTCTACATTGATTCGGAGGCGCTTGAAGATATTACGCGTGTCCGCAGCCTGCTTGAAGAGCTGTTCCCTATAGCCGTTGCCGCCGCATTTCTTATCGGTCTGACAGGGCATGGGCTTATAATTCTGCAATCTGCAAAGGAAGCAGCATTCCTGCGCATACTTGGAGTCACGAAGAAGCGTGCCCGATGCATGCTGGCATTGGAACAGATTCTTTTATGTACAATAGGAATTGTGCTTGTGGCAGGCGGGCTTGCATTGTACGATCCTGAGACTTTTGCAAGAAGCGCACAAACACTTGTCGCCTGCTATGTCCTGTATTTTATGGGTTGCCTCTGCGGAGCGTCTACAGCTGCAGTACAGGTGACCAGACACAGGGTTTTGGAACTTTTACAGGTGAAGGAGTAGGAAAAATCGAGTGCCAGCGCACTCGATTCCGAGAATGCTTCGCATTCTCATTGGAATGCTTTACGCTGCGGCGTAATTTCCTATAGTATAAAAAGGCCTGCATAGCTGCAGGTTCATATCAGAAAGGAGAAAAATATGCCGGCTTTAACTTTGGAAAATGTAACATATACATATAAGAATGCATTAAGATCCGCCGTTTCGGGGATTACCTACGCTTTTGAGGTGGGAAAAGTCTATGCGGTCGTGGGACCCTCAGGTTCCGGGAAATCCACACTACTTTCCCTTCTTGCAGGACTTGACCTGCCTACGGAAGGCAAGGTTGCTTTTGACGGCGATAGCCTTGACGGGCTTGACCTTGACCGTTACCGCCGTGAAAGCATTTCTATGATTTTTCAGGCATTCCATCTCTTCCCGCTGCTGACAGTCATGGAAAATGTCTGTTTTCCGATGGAACTATGCGGAATAACGCCGAAAGACGCTAGACCTCGTGCGGCAACATTACTTGAAGGGGTTGGAATCACTAAAGAACAGATGAACCGTTTCCCATCCAAACTTTCCGGCGGAGAACAGCAGCGTGTGGCAATTGCAAGAAGCCTTGCGTCCAACGCGAAGATTATACTGGGTGATGAGCCGACCGGAAATCTTGACTCTGCGAATACTCAAAATATTATTGAAATCTTATGCAGCCTTGCGCATGAAAAAGGTTACTGTGTCATTATCGTGACACATGACAGCGAAGTCGCCGAAGCGGCTGACGTGGCGCTTAGAATGCGCGATGGGGTATTGCGGGAGATATAAAGGCGCATCATAAAAGGCAGACAGTAACAACCGTTACTATCTGCCTTTTTATAATGCTTACTACAACAAAATTTCAATTAAGTCTCTACTTAAATTATTTCGCAGCAATCTCAGCTTTTAAGCTTTCTGTCAGCTTAGGAACAATCTTATTCAGATCTCCTACGATACCGTAATCAGCTACATCGAAGATAGGTGCATCTGCATCTTTATTAATTGCAATAATGATGTCAGACTCTTCCATACCAGCTACATGCTGGATTGCTCCGGAAATACCGATTGCAAAATATACGTTAGGACGAACTGTTTTACCTGTCTGGCCTACCTGCAGATCTTTCGGTTTCCAACCGGAATCAACTACTGCACGTGAGCAGCTTACCGTACCGCCAAGCACTGCTGCAAGGTCTTCAAGAATCTTGAAGT
>CAMWWS010000223.1 GCA_947178085.1 uncultured Lachnospiraceae bacterium
GCCTTCTATTGCCTCCTTACAAACCTTTTCATCTAGCATACTTGATACTAGCTGTTCAATCAGTGCTGTTGCTTCACTTTTAGATTTTCTGCCCGCCTCACTGCAGTTGCTTCTGAATGTCGCCTCAGACGCTTTTTCAAAAACAACTTTAAAAATTGTTGATAAATACTTATGATACTCATCGCATTTATTGATTAATAACCTGTGAACTCGAAATTTCTCGTCTTGAAGCTCTGCTCTCTTTTCTACAGCATTTACGACAAATTGATCTAAAATTTTATTATTATTTGCAGGTAAACTGGCAACGACATTTCTGACCTCTGGCACTAATGCCACTTGTATATTTCTCAATAACTTCGCAAATATCTCATCTTTTGCAATAAGCTTGATTCCAATGCTTGCCCATTCCTCATCTGGATCAATTATTACTTCTGTTTCACACGATGTTGTCATTCCGTCTCCGGTTAAAAATTCCATTCCTATTGAATAAGAATCTTTTACCATTTTTGAAGTTGTAGCTGTTTTAGACGCTCCACTTTCTGCTGCTTCAACAAATGTTGGTACATTGTCATACGATTTTTTTGCCATAAAAAAATCCTCCTTAAATTTATTTTTACACAAAGAATAACCAGTCGCAGAAATTCATTATAAAAATAATATTTAGAAGAATTCATTATACTCAAACTAAGCACCCATAATAGATGTGAATTACTTCTTCATCAAAATTAACACGATGAACTTTGCGGAAATCCTTTGATAACTACAAAGCACATCATTACACTTCAACGAACTAGTTTTTTATGTAATTGAAAATATTAAAGCATATATATAACTCTATGTCAATGAAATTTCCATAAAAATTACAAAAAATTACAATTCATATCTTAAAAAACGAATTTCAACAGTATAGGATTCGACTTATATCGGGGGAACGCACATTAATCCTATTGTCATGTATATTGCGTCGTTAATACCTATGCCTTTTACTACTGTATCTATACCATTAACCTCTAAAATAATTATCATCATTTAGAATTTCGCATACTTTTAGCGAAACCTCAAACAATCTGGCAAAACCCATATAATGGTGTCCGCATGAATGGTATCACAAACAGTGATGGGCAATATCAGGAGATCATCCGGAAGTCTGACGAATATTCCGGCAGGCTGGAAGAGATGGAACTGCCGGAAGAAGTCCGGCTGCTGATTGACCTCTATGTCAGTGAGCAGAACGCGCTTGGCTCCAGATATGGGATGCTTGCCTACCTGCTTGGCTTTTCCGACTGTAAAAAGATGCTTTTGGAAAAACGACTGTTTACGGAACCGCCACAGATGTCCTAAAAACACGGGAAAAGGGCTTGAAATGCAGGCTCTTTTTTTCGTATTCTCAATCGTAGTAAAACCGTAGTACCCCACCGTCCCAAAAACCGTGATTTGCCCCGTTCTGTCCCACAAGTGCCGATAAATCCCGGCTATCCGCTGTGGTGCCGTGACAAATAAACAAAATTTTATTCATTATTACACAAAAATAATATAAATTGCAAATTTTTTAACCTTTCAGCTAAACTCTAAACAATCCAACAAAATCCTATACTTTTTCATCCCGCGCACAGAATATGAATTCCTCACATAACAATCTTCAATTTTTTCAAATCGAACCTCCTCAATTAAACGGATATATTTCGTCTGACTCCGTCACAACTTTATCTGCAAGCAATTCACCGCTTCCTGTATTTCCATAGTCGTAAATGTTTCCAAAATTATCGATATACCGAACGACTATTCCATCTTTAAAGTAGAGTCGATACTCTTCACTCCCTTTGAATATAAATGCAAAATAAAGCTTTTGGTCATGATAAAAATATTGTCTTGTATAATCCAAATCGTTATATCCCGCCGCAACGACACCCTTTACAGCATACCCCGACTCAAAATAAAACCCTAAATCAGCGCCATATTCCGAATACGCAAAGGTATCCAATCTGTTCTGCGTATCATAATACCACTCTCTGATCTGAGCAACTTCCGCTTCTACATCGATACTCACATTGACATCAAATATAGACTCATCCGTCAAATCAGGCGTCGTGTCGACGGTCGGCACATTATCCGAATCCGCGATATCATCTTCAACAAATTGATCATCCTCCTGATGATTCACTTCTGTCGGGCTTGCGTCAACAGTTTCCGCAGCAATTTCCGTTTCCGTGGCAGTTTCCGTTTCTTTTGCAACGATATTATCGGACATAATATCGTCAACTGCATCAATATCCGTTACAAAGACAGACGAACCTACAATAAATACTGCACCCAAACAGACGATAACGATACCTACTATTAAAGCAATTAAAACAATTTTCTTTGCTCCTCCCGTATGGCGAACGGAATTGTGTTCACTTACCGGATTTGTCACGGGACTTTTTATCTCTGCGCCGCACTTTGTACAAAACTTACTGTCATCTGCAATCTTTGCTCCGCATTTTGCGCAATACATTGAAATCCTCCTTATTTATTTTCAAGATAATAGCCATATATCGTATCAAAGACATTTTTTCCTTTTTCTACCGTTTCACCATAACCCAAATCATCGGCGATGTCCTCAGCAAGGCCGAGCGCTTGGTCAATTTTGTCTGCATTTCCATCCCCCACCTTGGCACGGGTCTGCAAATCCAGCAGTTTACTTTTGATCTGTTCATCATTGGTATACTGATATCCGGTCACCAGCACATCTATTGCAGAATCCGAATGGTTTCTTGCAATCATAATATCTGCCAGTCCAAGATACAGATCCGGCTCATAAAGATGCTGTTCCACCATGACAGTTAAAAGCTCTTCCTCCGCAATATTTCCGGTATCCATGTACTCTTTCATTAAGGATAACTGCTCATTCAGCGTAAGCTCCCGAATATTCTTGTCCGCGCTTTTGGGTTCCGCATTATTCTGTTCTATATAATTCTGTTCTGCATTATCCTGTTTTGTATCTTCCTGTTTGATATCTTCCTGTTCTAAATATGCCACATCTTTATCCGAACCCTTTTTGACGCCGGATATCAGTACAATCGCAAGAATGACTGCCAAAGCCGCCGCCCCTATATAGGTAAGCTGCCGCTTCGTGACATTCTTCAATATCCGGTCTATGTTGCATTTTTTCAACAAATCGTCTATATCAAAATTTTTCAATAGCTGCTCTATGTTGAAATTTTTCTCTTTTGGGGCATTTTGCGGAATAGCCGTTTGCTGCACCGCCTTTGTTCCGCATTTCGGGCAAAACTGCGCCCCGTCCTTTATCTCTGCACCACAATTTTTACAAAACATCTGTACCATCTCCTTTTTTCCATAATTGCCGCATAAAATCGGTCTACAACTTTGTGCCGCACGTTGTGCAGAAAGTAGCTCCTTCTTCATATGCGCTGCCGCAATTCGGACAGGTATTTTCTCCGCCCACCGGTTCTAACTCCAATGCTTCTAGTTTTTCTCCACACTTATTGCAGAATACGCTCTCTATCACAAGCACATTTCCGCATTTCTCACACTTTCGCAATCCCTGTACGGCAAGCTTGCGCTTTTCCGTGCGCACGGATTCTTGTTCTATATTCTGCAGCTCTGCCATCTCCTCCTCATAGGGCGTGCCGGCTGCTGTTTCTACAGTATTGCTTGCAGCATACTTTTCCCCAATCCGATACAGGACTTCTTTTTTCTGCTGCTCCAATTGTGCAAGCTTCGCGTTACACTCTGCTACCGCAGGCGGTTCCGCATGGTGCTCTGTTCCCATCGTTATTTTATCTAATAATCCCATAATCATTTCTCCTTTATTTCGTAATCAATAACCTTGTATATCTCCTATTGATACCTTTGCGCAAATCTCTACCATATTCCGTTGCTGATCTCCCGATAACCTTGTATGTCTTCTATAGGTACCTTTCTGCCTTCAATCGTTAAACTTCCTAATCCGCAATTAGAAAACGCGTTACTTGCTATGTCAGTAGCGCTACTTGCTATATTTACACTCATCAAATTGGCACATTTGCTAAATGCTTGCTCTCCTATGCTTGTTACACTGTCCGGTATCTCGATGCTTGTTAGGGCAAAGCAAGCAGAAAATGCATGATCCCCTATACTCGTTACACTATTGGGTATCTCAATTTCACTTAGATAACTGCAAGTAGAAAATGCTCTGTCCCCTATACTCGTTACACTATCCGGTATCTCGATACTCGTCAGACCACTACAACCGGAAAATGCACTATCCCCTATACTCATTACGCCGTATGGTATCACTATACTTGTCAAATTATCACACCCAGTAAATGTATTACTCTCTATAATCGCCACACCCCCCGATAGCTCTATATTTGTCAAACTACTACAACCGAAAAATGCACCACTCCCTATACTCGTTACGCTATCCGGTATCTCGATACTCGTCAGACCACTGCAACCGGAAAATGCTTGATCCCCTATACTCGTTACACTATCCGGTATCTCGATACTCGTCAGACCGCTGCAACCGGAAAATGCTTGATCCCCTATACCGGAGACAGAATATACGTTCTTTTCATATTTTACCTCTGACGGAATTTTTACTTTCAAAGGAAGTTCAGCCGCGTTGTCTTGATCACTCCACTCATATCCTGCAATCACTGCTGTCCCATCATCTCGGTACTCATATGTAATGCCCGATTCTTCATCCGAACCCTTTTTGACACCGGATATCAAAGCAATCACAAGAATAATCGCAAAAGCCGCCGCCCCTATATAGGTAAGCTGTCGTTTCGTGACATTCTTCAATATCCGGTCAATGTTGTATTTTTTCAAAAGTTCGTTTACATTCAAATTTTTCAATAACTGCTCTATGTTGAAACTTTTCTCTTTTGAGGCACTTTGCGGAATATCCGTTTCCTTGACTTTTGTTCCGCATTTCGGACAAAACTGCGCCCCGTCCTTTACCTCTGCTCCGCAATTCTTACAAAACATCTGCATGATCTTTCCTCCCTATTGTTATTTTCAAATTATCCCGCAATTATTTTTCCTTTGTTGCAAAATCTTAATATCTCAAAATGCATTCTTACTGCTATCACCGCCAAAATTCATTTTTCCGCTTTCAATGGACATTTCATTATCGTTTTCCGAAAAAGCCTATGCAAATATAGCG
>CAMWWS010000224.1 GCA_947178085.1 uncultured Lachnospiraceae bacterium
CAGTACTTATGAAAGGATATATATTTATGTCGGATAAAATAGTCGTCGTAGATGACGAGAAGGAAATTGCGGACTTAGTTGCAGTATATCTGCAGAATGAGAATTATACGGTTTATAAATTCTATTCGGGTAAAGAAGCGCTGGAATTCATAGATGCAAACGAGATTGACCTTGCGATTCTGGATATCATGCTTCCGGATATAGGCGGGCTTAAAATATGTCAGCATATAAGAGAAAAACACACATATCCCATTATCATGCTGACGGCAAAAGATGATGAGATTGATAAAATCAACGGATTATCGCTAGGAGCCGATGATTATATTACAAAGCCGTTTCGTCCGCTTGAAATGGTTGCAAGGGTAAAAGCTCAGCTGCGCAGGTACAAAAGATATAATGGTTCTCAGGCGGCAGATATTGATGAGTCTGTTATTATTCATTCAGGTCTGGTGATGAATGTAAAAACGCATGAGTGTATCTTGAATGAAAAGCCACTGACGCTTACGCCAACCGAATTTGATATTCTTCGTATATTGTTGGAGCATAAAGGAGAGGTAGTGAGTGCGGAAGAGCTGTTCCGCAGCATATGGCAGGACGAGTATTACAGTAAGGGAAACAATACGATTACCGTACATGTCCGCCATTTACGTGAAAAAATGAATGATACCGTAGATAATCCTAAGTATATCAGAACGATATGGGGAGTGGGGTATAAAATTGAAGGATAAAAATTTAAAAAAAGTAAAAATTGAAGCAGATTTTTCACAGCTTAAGACAAAGATGTTCTATCATATATTTGTAATGATAGTGTTGGCATTTTTTACTGTTTTTGTATTATATAGGGTGGTTTGGTACAGGAGAGGGGCCGATTTCATAGTTTATCTGTTCCAACGTTATTTGAGATTGAATTATGACAGCGCCATTACATTATATCAGCAGGTATTCCGTAATTGGGCAGAAATGCTCTGGATAATTGTGGTTATTCTGGTATTCGGACTAATACTACGCGTTGCAATTAACTGGTACGTAGAATATTTTGTGTTGATCGGACGGGGAATAGATGCACTGATAAGCGACGAAGCAGAAACTAATCTGCCTATAGAAATGATTTCACTGGAACGGAAACTGGATAATGTCAGATTAGCATTAAAGCAGCGTTCAATGGAAGCAGCACTGGCCGAGCAGCGAAAAAATGACCTGGTAATGTATCTGGCTCATGACATACGCACGCCGCTTACATCAGTAATCGGACATCTTGCACTTTTGGAGGAGATTCCTGATATGCCGGAAGAGAAGCGACAAAGCTATGTGCATATCACTCTTGAAAAAGCATATCGTCTGGAAAAAATGATAAACGAATTTTTTGAAATCACCAAATATAATTTACAGCAGATTATATTGGAGAAAGAAACGATAGATTTATATTATATGCTGGTGCAGCTTACAGATGAACTCTCGCCGTTATTGTCTGCCAATGGTAACACAATAGTGCTCAATGTGGATGAAAATCTGTCCATATACGGAGATCCTGATAAGTTAGCGAGAGTATTTAATAATGTATTGAAGAATGCATCTGCTTACAGTTATTCCGATACGGAAATAATTATTTCCGCCGAAGAAAAAGAAAATACAGTTGTTATTTCTTTTCAAAATAAGGGTAATACCATTCCGCAGCAGAAATTAACGACAATTTTTGAGAAGTTCTATCGTCTGGGTGAAGCGCGCAGTTCAAATACAGGCGGTTCAGGACTTGGGCTTGCTATTGCAAAAGAGATTGTAACTGCGCATGAAGGAACGATTACCGCTTACAGTGAAAATAATACAGTAGTATTTGTAATAACGCTGCCTGCGCTTCGCAGTTAGTTTACTGCATACATAAAAAATTAGTATTTTCTTAAGAATCAAATAACTTAATGTTAAAGATTAAATAACTCCTGTTTGGTAATATATTACTAAGCAGGAGTTTTTACATTTATTATTTATAATTTATTATGAAAGGAAAATTCTCTATGAACAGAAAACGTATAACCCAGTTGTTTCCGTGGCTGATGCCTATAAGAAAAAAACAGCGTCTATTTTGCTTTTATATGGGAATGAATTTGGACAGTAATCACTACTCGTCTAAGAAGAGTGATTCATTGCTGCCATATCAGCTGTTTTCATCAAGCTGTCCTATGTATAACAAAGAAACGGGATTTGATATGGTGTTTCAGGAAAACAAGGTTCATAACCTGAAACTTGCAGCGGCAACGCTCAATCATCTGCTTATCAGACCGCATGAAACCTTTTCATTCTGGAAGCTTGTCAGATATGCGGACAGGCATACGCCATATAGGGACGGATTGGTCGTAACAGACGGAGAATTGAAAACTGCGCCCGGCGGAGGTCTGTGTCAGATGAGCAATCTCTTGTTCTGGCTTTTTTTGCATACTCCGCTTACTATTGTAGAACGACATGGGCATAAGACCAAGGATTTTCCGGAGCCGCCCAGCGATGCGCCGTTTGGCGTTGATGCGACGGTGTACGAGGGCTGGCTGGATTTAAAGGTCAGAAATGATACTGACGCTGTATTTCAGATAGTGATTTCTTTCGATGATGAAAATATCAGCGGGCAGATTTTGACAGACAGCGATACATGGACTTCTTTTGAGGTTTATAATGAGAATCCGGTGTATTACAGAAAAAATAACAAGGTATATGAGGAAGTCGATGTAATACAAAGAACATTTGCGCAGGAATATGATAATTCAAAAACGGACATCAATAAAGCTTCAGGAAGTAGGAAATTGCTGTACAGGAATTGTTGTGAAATAGGATATAAACTTCCCGAACACATAGAAATAAAGGAGGAATTTTAAAAATGAAAACCATAGCACTTATCTTCGGAGGCTGTTCCCCTGAATACAGCGTATCACTTCAGTCAGCATACGCAGTGATTACACACATCGACAGACATAAATACACCCCTGTACTGATTGGAATTTCACACGGCGGAGACTGGTTTCTGTTTGAAGGCAGTCCGGAGAAACTTATTGACGACACATGGTGTAATACCGACGACTGTACTCCGGTAACAGTACATTTAGACCGCTCTGAACACAATTTGCTATTGATAAAAAACGATAAAGTTGAAGAAATCCATATTGACGCTGTCTTTCCCATACTGCATGGAAGGAACGGAGAAGACGGTACTGTGCAGGGTATGTTTGAACTTATTGACATTCCCTTAATAGGCTGCGGTGTGCTTGCGTCCGCTTTATGTATGGATAAAGACAGGGCGCACAGGCTTGTGGCGGCTGCCGGAATATCCGTTCCAAAATCACTTGTTATTAAAAAGGGAGCAGATGTGCAGGCGGCTATAAAAGAAGCTGAACAAATAGGTTATCCGTTATTTGTCAAACCGGTGAAAGCAGGCTCCTCTTTTGGGATTACAAAAGCAGCTGACAGTAATGAACTCCCGGCTGCCATAAAGCATGCATTTGAGTATGATGAAGAAATAATAGTGGAGGAATGCATCTCAGGTTTTGAAGTCGGCTGCGCCATTTTAGGAAAAGAAAACCTGACGATTGGCGAAGTGGATGAAATTGAGCTATCAGATGGATTTTTTAATTATACGGAAAAATATACTTTGAAAACTTCGGCAATCCATGTTCCGGCCAGAGTTGACAGTCAAACTGCAGAGCGTATTAAGCAGACTGCCGGGACTATATACAGAGCGCTTGGCTGCAGCGGATTTGCACGGGTTGATATGTTTTTATCGGATTCGGGTGAAATTTTCTTTAATGAAATAAATACCATTCCCGGATTCACGACACACAGCCGATTTCCAAACATGATGAAGGCGGCGGGAATATCCTTTGAACAGATTATCAGTACGGCGATTGAAGAGGCGTTAATATAATGAGTGATAACAAACGGCTTAAAGGATTGGATTTTTTCAGAATTATATCCGCATTGCTTGTTGTTGCCATACACACATCGCCGTTTGCGTCATTAAACGAGAATGCAGATTTCATATTAACAAGGATTATTGCCAGATGTGCGGTGCCGTTTTTTCTTATGGTTACAGGATATTTCAGCTTACCTTGGTATTTATTTTATAAGTCTGAAAACTTAAGACCCATGTTTCACTTTATACTAAAGAGTTTATATTTATATACTGCGGCAATTATTTTATATCTGCCTGTTAATATATATGCGGGACATTTCAAGAATGCCACAGCAACTGATATTCTTCGTATGCTTATATTTGATGGGACTTTCTATCATTTATGGTATCTTCCTGCATCTGTGCTTGGAGTTATAATTGTCATTTCTCTGGGACGTAAGTTGAAACTGGGAGGGATAATGGCTATATGCATAATATTGTATTTCATAGGGCTTGCGGGAGACAGTTATTATGGAGTTATCGTAGAAATACCTGCTGTAAGAGCGGTATATGACGCGATGTTCAGTATCTTTTCTTATACCAGAAACGGAATTTTCTATGCTCCGGTTTTCCTTGTTATGGGTGCATACATTAAGCAGAGTGAAAGAAATGTAAATGCAATAAGAAGGAAGAGAGTCGATAATGCGGCAGGATTTTTAATATCGCTGTTGCTTATGATTGCGGAAGGGATGCTGCTTCACAAATTTAATATGCAGCGCCATGACAGCATGTATATTGCATTGATTCCGTGCATGTTTTTTCTGTTTCAACTTATTCTGGGGATGAATATCCGTTTACCGAATACTTTCGGACACCATTACAGTTACCACATCAGATATCAAATGATAAGTATGTGGATATATATTATTCATCCACTCATGATTATTGCCGTTCGCGGTATTGCCAAGGTTACTCATCTTGAAAAAATACTTGTGCAAAACAGTCTGATTCATTATGCTGCCGTATGCATTATTTCGTGTTTAGCGGCATTAGTACTTGAATTATTGAGCAGACGATTGCAAGTCTTTTTCAATAATCGGAGTTTGTATGAATAAAAAATAAGGGAGGCTTTTGCATGTATCAAAAAGGAAGAGCGTGGATTGAGTTAAATATGAAAAATCTGGCTCACAATATAGAACAGCTTCAGTCGATACTTTCAGATGGATGCGAAATCATGCCGGCAATTAAAGCTAATGCTTACGGACACGGGGCTGTAC
>CAMWWS010000225.1 GCA_947178085.1 uncultured Lachnospiraceae bacterium
CGAATAGGAGATGCAAATGAGCTATTTAAAGAAAATTGAATATAAAATGATACAAAAAGAATCCTTTATTGTGATTCGAAACTGTTCCAAATGTGGCAAAAAGACACATTTCAAGAACACAAAAAAATTCCGCGTCAATGCCAATGGGAATAAATTGGACGTTTGGTTGATTTATCAATGTGAGCAGTGTAAGCATACGTTCAACCTTGCAATTTATGAGAGGCAAAAAATTACTTCCATACCAAAGGACGAATACAAGCGTTTTTTAGACAATGATGAGCAGCTTGCAGAACTGTATGGGAAAACGATAAAGCTATTTAAAAAAAACAAAGCAGTTATTGATTTAATCAGATTGCATTACGACTTTGTAAAACTGCATGAAACAACAGAAAACAGCGATTGCAGCGATCGAATTTTACTGCAAATCCATAATTCTTATGAAATAAAAGTGCGTCCCGAAAAACAAATTGCTGCGGTTTTAGGACTGTCCAAAAGTCAGGTTCAAAAAATGATACAACAAGGAGAAATTGAATTGATAAATGTTACTTCTCTATGCGTTTCTGCTTTTATGAATACTGACATTTGTAATCCGTTTGGTGGTATGCTATAATTTCAACATTGCTGACAGCGACAAATCGGAGAGGCATAGTATGTTAGAAAGAATGGATATTTTCTTTGAAAACAGACTGGTAGGCTACGATGAACATATGCTTAAAAATATTGAAGGTGCAAACGAGTTTTATAAATTCACTGCTTCACAATTACCGATGGAAGCAGAAAGCGAGGTTCTTGATTTAGGTTGTGGAACAGGTCTTGAATTGGAAGAATATTTCTCTCTAAATCCAAGTGCACATATTACAGGAATAGATTTGTCTGCGGCTATGTTGAATGCACTTGCAAGGAAATTTCCAGATAAAGAGTTGCGTTTAATTAACGGATCTTATTTTGAAGTACCCTTTGAAAACGAAAGATATGCTGCCGTTGTATCTGTTGAATCACTGCACCACTTTACAGAAAAACAAAAAGCATCGCTTTACCGAAGACTGTTTCATACTTTGACAGCGGGCGGATATTTTATCTTGACGGATTATTTTGCGGAAACAAGCGAACTGGAAAAGGAATACTTCGACAATCTTAAAAATTTGAAGCAAGAGCAGAATATAACAGATAATGCTTTTTATCATTATGACACACCATTGACAGTGGAACACGAAATGGAAATATTAAGAAATTCTGGGTTTTCTGATGTTAGAATTGTGATGAATTGGGGTGCGACATATACGTTGAAAGCGATTCGATAGTTTCCCATTTGCTGAGAAAAACAACAATAAGCACTTAGTTGCTTCTCGAAAATCATCAAATCACAATCAGAATTTACGGAGGAAAAATGAACATCGTATTATACTCAAATAAAGTAGATGAATACTTAAAACATGATGATGTAATTGATTATGAAAATGAAGCGATTGCAGAACTGGCTGATACATTATATCAAAAGGCAGATAATGAGTTTGATTTCATTAAAACAGCCTATGAATTTGTCAGAGATCAAATTTCGCATTCGGCAGATATTAATAAAGATGTCATTACATGTACAGCTTCCGAAGTGCTAAAAGCCGGTCATGGAATTTGCTTTGCGAAATCCCATTTGCTGGCTGCCCTGTTGCGCTGCAAATCTGTTCCGGCAGGATTTTGCTATCAAAAGTTAATTTTAGATGATGAAACAGCGCCTGTCCTAATCTATCATGGACTCAATGGCGTATATATCAAAGACTGCAAAAAATGGATAAGGCTTGACGCAAGAGGAAATAAAATTGGCGTGAACGCACAATTTTCCGCAGAAACAGAACAGCTTGCGTTTCCGATACGTCCGGAACTGGGAGAAGAAGATAGCTTTATAATTTATCCTGATCCCGATAGAAAGGTATTGGAAAAATTGAGAATAAACAAAACAAGAACAGAACTTTGGAAGAATCTTCCTACGGAACTTGAATATAACAAATTGAATTAAATGAACTTCTGAAAATAAAAAGGAGTAAAATGACAACGATCAAACTTGATTCCATAACATTCCGATTAAAAGAATTTCACGATTTTAGCTGGCTTAAAAAATACGGTAAAGCGTTTTGGTGTGTTGACGAAACCGGTTCCGGATGTATTTGCATTGGAATGGAAAATGCAGATAAAAAATATTTTTGCAAAATCGCCGGAGTAAACACAATAGAGGCAGAGGTGACGCCCGAGGAATCCGTTCAAATATTAAAAGATGCCGTTTCATTGTATGATAAGTTGAAACACCCTAATTTAGTTAAGATTGTAGAAGAATATTCATACAATGAGTTTTATGTTGTCATTTTTGAATGGGCAGATGGCGAGTGTTTATTTGATCATTGGAACTTTGAAAAATATAAAAAATATAAAACGCTTAAAAGCCCAAAGGAGAAATTTAAGGAATTACCTATTGATAAAAAGTTAAACGTGGCAGATATCTTGTTTTCTTTTTTGCAAAACGTTAACAGAAAGGGATATGTTGCCGTTGATTTTTACGATGGAAGTATTCTGTATGATTTTATAACGGACAAGACTACCATTTGCGACATTGACCTTTTCAGAAAGGCGCCCGTTGTAAATGATAAGGGTATGGAGTGGTATGGAACAAAACGCTTCAAAGCGCCGGAAGAATACATAAAAGGCAGTATTATTGATGAACAAACCAACATTTTTACACTTGGCGCCTTAATTTTCGAATTTTTTGGAAATTATACAGATAACGAAATAAAACAGCGGTATTTGCAAAACCGTTTTGCACCATGTTCATACAGTAATTGGCAGCTAAATGAAGAAAGTTATAAAATTGCGATAAAAGCTGTCAGTGAAGATAGAACCCAACGCTACAAAACATTTGAAGAATTTTTTGACGATTGGAAAAAGGCAAAGGCGAGAGACTTTTGAGCCGCCTGTTTTTATAATTGAAAACACTTCCGTTACCATCTATTTAAGATTATTCATAAAAATCGCAAATGTCTGTTCAGCAAAGCTGCTTTCTTCTTTTAAAACTTCACCGATATAATCAATTCTCTCCAAATAACACTCTCTTTTAACCGCCTAAATTATATCATAAACGCTAAACAAGTGACAAGTTATGGTATAAAAAAGAAAAAGTTGGAAAATATAGTTGACAAAACAAAATAGATTGTGTACAATCTAATTAAATTTTATACAATTAAATAGCGCACGACTAAAAGGAGGTAAGATATGGGTATTTATGATTATTCTGTAAAAGCGCAGGACGGCAGTGAAGTTTCTCTTGCAGATTATCAAGGCAAAGTTCTTTTGATTGTAAACACGGCAACAGGTTGTGGTTTTACGCCACAATATGAAGGATTACAGGACTTATATGAGAAGTATCAGACACAGGGGTTGGAGATCCTAGACTTTCCCTGTAATCAGTTTGGACATCAGGCGCCCGGAAGCGATGAAGAAATCACAGACTTCTGTCAGTCACGGTATGGCGTAACCTTTCGGCAGTTTAAGAAAATCGAGGTAAACGGAGAAGGCGAAGAACCTTTGTATACTTACTTAAAATCACAAAAGAAAGGCGTCATGGGCAATCAGATTAAATGGAATTTTACGAAATTTTTAGTTGACCGAAAAGGAAATGTCGTAGAACGTTTTGCCCCCACAGTTACACCGGAAAAGATAGATGGACAAATAAAGGAACTGTTATAGAATAAAAAAGTGAGAGGATGCAGGCATGAAAGTAGAAGTAAGATATTATACAAGATCAGGAAATACAAAAAAGCTGGCAGAAGCAATTGCAAAAGCAGTTGGAGTAGAGGCAAAGACCGTTGATGAACCGCTTCGGGAGGATGTTGACATATTGTTTCTCGGCAGCTCGGTCTATGCATATGGAGTAGACGACAATGTTAAAAATTTTATTTCATATATTAATGTACAAGTAGGTAAAGTTGTAAATTTCAGTACGGCTGCGTTAGTAAAATCGACCTATAAGCAGGTAGGAAAGCTCCTTGCAAAAAAAGGAATTAAGCAGGCAGAAGAAGAGTTTTACTGTAAAGGTTCTTTTGGCCCCATGCATAAAGGTAAACCGGATGAAAAGGATTGTATGGCGGCTGCAGTATTTGCAAAAAAAGTCATATCGTGATAAATTATGTAGCATAAAATGATATTGGGGGATTGCTATGCAAAAAAATAAATACGACTGCTTAAAACTTGAAAATCAGTTATGCTTTCCGCTTTACGCTTGTTCCAAAGAAGTAATAAGAAGATATAAACCGTATCTTGATAAGCTTGATCTGACGTATACCCAGTATATTGCAATGATGGTAATGTGGGAGAAAAAAGAGGTAACTGTCAAGGAGCTTGGAGAATGTCTTTATCTGGATTCGGGTACGCTCACACCTCTGTTAAAGAAACTGGAGGAAAAAAATTATGTGATACGGAACCGATCGAAAGAAGATGAACGGAATCTGATCATTTCCGTTACAGAGGAAGGAGAGCGTCTAAAGGAACAGGCAGTTCAGATACCTAAGAGCCTGAGCGCTTGTGTTAATATGGAACCGCAGGAGGCGCAGCAGCTATACCAGCTTCTGTACAAGCTGCTTGATGGGTTATCTTAATATAAAAATGAATTATTATATTGATTGAAAAACGTGAAGAAGGCAGACATCGGCGATGCATGGGATGTGCTACAAAGAGTCTTTATGAAGACTCCATAGAAATCTCAAGTTACCCAGAACCAACGCGAACAAAACAAGGATTTGACCTCCTGTTATTACCGGAGAGCATCTAACTACGGGACGCTTGCGTTCCGGTGCATATCCCACGATGATCCTGTCGCCGATTATTTCACCATAAGAAATTTCCACTTTTGCCTTTGCCACTGCCTTGCCTTGTTCCATTACAACCACCCGTACACGACGCGAAGTGCTGGGTTGTATGTACGCCTCCCGTAGTTCATATGCAGATTTATGGGGAAGGTAATGAAACAAATAGGTGCGGTTATTTACCAGAAACACGATCAGCAAAAGAAGGATACTGGTTATGATATTATTTTTGATTGCTTTTATCGTTTTTTCATCATTCCACATCTTATAAAATCTCCAACAGAT
>CAMWWS010000226.1 GCA_947178085.1 uncultured Lachnospiraceae bacterium
AATCTTATCCATAGCATCAACGAATACCAGAATCTCAGCTACAACTTCATATAATTCCGGCGGAATCGTCTCGCCGATTTCCAGTCTGGACAGAGTCTCTGCCAGCTTATCATCCCTATGTACCGGAACATCAGATTCTTTTGCCTTCTCTATGATTCTCTCTGCCAACGCGCCCTTACCGGAGGCGATGACTCTTGGCGCCTCATCATTGGGGTCATATTCAAGTGCAATAGCCTGTTTAATTTTTTTTTCTTTTTCTCCCGGCATATGAACCTCCGTTTTCCACAATCTGAATCAAAGTAATCCTTGTTTTTCACCCTATGCGCGCATATCAAATGAAGTCATACTCAGCACGGAAATATTCTTATTCTGTGCCAAAATTTCCTGCATAATATTTGTATCCTCTTCCTTAAGTTGAAAATTGGCGTTCATTGAATAACCGCGCTTCTCCAAACGCTCATTCAGAATATGTATGTGCTCCGCAATCAAGTCAAGCGACTCCTCATCCCTTAGCGTAAAATTAGTAGTTACTTTATTCTGGCTCTGCTGCATGGTAATGTACACATCCATAGGACCCAGATTCTCCATATCAAGATGCAGTAAAGCAGTGATATTGCCATCTTTTCTAGCGAGATTTTTCTTATTTGTATATACATATAAATCACCATGCGCCTGATTTCCGCTCATCATAAGAGGAAGCTGAACATACGGGAAAAGATTATTCATCTGATTTATAAAATCCACGTTATTCTGCAGATTCTGAACACTCTTTGCCCCGGCACTGTCGGCTTTGCCTACCATCTGAAATGCTTCACTTATTTTAGCCGTCTGCTCTCTGATTCTTTCATAAAGCTGCTCTACTTTCTCTTTTACAGCTGCTTCCTCAGGTTCTATCAGCCATTCTTTTGTCATCTGTGTCTGCAGCAGATTATGAAACGCTTTACTTCCAAAAAGCTCCTTAACCGATTCGTGAAAGCTGCTGCCGACTATATTAGGCTGCCTTGAAAGAAGTTCATTTATCTGGGATAGAGTTTCCTTAGGAGTAAGATTTCCCTTTCCTATCTGCTCTGCCGTCTCCGTATCTGTACCAAGCTTCTTCATCATATGTTCAAGTTCTTTCCATGAGTCCTGTGAAACGGAAGTTCTAGCCGGTTCCGCCAGTTCCTGTGGCAAACCTGTTTTCTCCTCCGCGATTATGACCTTACCCTCCTGCGCTTGTGCCTTAACCGACTGTGTTCCTTCTTCTCTTGATGTTTCTTCTTCTCTTGATGTTTCTAATTCAATTATTTCTCCCTTTACAGCTTCACTCATTACCTGCGTATCTTTGGCTAGTGTTTCCTGTACCGGTGCTTCAGGCTGTTTCTCACCTGTCATATCCTGCAATAGCGAAGCCTCTCTGTTCACTGCTTCCGCATTCCCTTCGCCGATAAATGCCTTGATAATCTGCCCCAAAAAAGCAACTGCATCCGCTTCCCTGCCTTCCGACAGCAATTCCATATAAGTCTGCGGAATTTCTTCCATTATCTGTCCAGCGCTTTGTATAATCTGATGTGCGTTGTTTTTATATATTTCAAACTGCTCAATATTAATCTCAGATATAGGCATTCCCAAACGAACCATCTGCATTATTGATGCAGGATTGGCGTTGGGAAAATCTACCAACTGCCTGTTCACATATGCAATCGTGTCCCTGTCAATCGGCAGACCTTCCTGCATCATATCGGATACCATTTTCATATTTTCCGGAGTCTTGGCAAGTCCTGCGGCAGATAACGCTTTCAAAATAGTGGCTTCATTTGCCATATTAGCATAAAGAGGCGTCAGAGACAGCAGTGTGCCGTTATTAGTCTTTACCTCAAAACTCATATTCTGCCCAAGAGCTATATTTATATCCCTCTCAAGTCTGGCAGTAAGAATGGTTTCCGAGTCAAGCGCAATCTGAACCGTATTACCATCTTTTCCGACTACCTCGCCCTGAACCGTCTGACCGGGAGCTACATTACGCATTTCGTTCATTGCCTTGTAGTTTTTTTCTCCCGTCGTCATCACTACCGGCTGTCTGGCAGTATCTACCTGTTTGATATTCTGATTTGATGATTTAAAAATATTTCCCAGATTCAATTATTGACCTCCGTTCAATCAACAAAATGTGTAATAAAGGATCTCCTGTGAATAGGGCAGGGACCATATTTTTTCAGTGCCTCAATATGTGCCTGCGCGCCATAACCCTTATTGGAAGCGAAGCCATATTCAGGAAAAACGCTGTCATACTGCACCATCAGACGATCCCTCGTCACTTTTGCCACGATACTTGCCGCCCCTATGGAAATACTCTTCGCATCCCCTTTGATAATCGGAACCTGCTTAATAGACACCTGCGGTATGGTAACCGCATCATTAAGCAACAGATCCGGTTTGATCTGCAGCTTGGATATCGCTTCACGCATTGCTTCATAGGTTGCCTGTAAAATATTGATTTCGTCAATACGCTCTGGCGTATTATAACCTATTCCTACTGCCACAGCCTTATCCATAATCACATCATAAAGTTCCTCTCTTTTTTTTTCGGAGAGTTTCTTAGAATCATTGATATATAAAATATCACAATTTTTGGGTAAAATAACAGCGCCTGCCACAACAGGACCCGCAAGTGGTCCTCTTCCCACCTCGTCGATTCCGCATATATAAGAATATGCCTCGTATTTTTTCTCATAAAACTTAAGTTTTTCAGAGCGCTCAACTTCAATCAGGTATGCATCAAGACGCTTTTTTGCCGCCTTAACAGCCTGTATGACACCGCTTCTTTGATCCTTTTCATAAACTGATAATAATTCAGGCAGCTTCATATAATCCGCTGCCTGTAAATTCTTCTTTATCTCCTGTATTGATTCCGCCATATATTAATTCCCCTATGTATGCCTTCCTTTTAATACTTCAGGAACGCCGCTTACTGTTTTATCTGTGCTTTATAAAGCCAAATTTGTCAAAAGGCCATATCCTTAGCCATGCTCTGCCGATAATATTATCTCTTTTGATATTTCCTACGGACGGGTCTCTACTGTCGGAACTGTTATTCCTGTTGTCACCCATAACAAAATATTCGTCGTCACCAAGCGTAATCGGTTCATATGCCCTTCCCGGATTATCGATGACTTCTTTTCCGTAGCCTTCTTCCAAAATCTTATCATTAATATAAATATTTCCCTCTTCATCAATATAGATTGTTTCCCCCGGCATTCCTATAATACGCTTGATATAATACTTATGTTCTTCATGCAGGAAAGGGAATACAATTATATCATAACGTTCCGGGTCCTTAAATTTATAAGTTATCTTATCGACTATCAGATTATCATGGTCGCTGAGTTTCGGTTCCATAGAGCTTCCGCTTACTTCTGTCCTCTGCCCCACAAAGTGAATCACCAAATAGGTCAGACACAGCACCACAAGAAGATATAAGCTGGTGCTCAATATTTCACGCAGTATCTTTTTCATTGTAGATTACCTCCACCGTATCCTTTTCAAGCTATTCCTCTTGCCCATCGTTTACCTGACCGTTATTTAACAACTTTCCAGGTCTTTCCAGTGTAATTCTTCCGATTCTTCCACTTCTAAAGTCATCTAAAAGAAGGACCGCCCCCTTCTCATAATCGACTTCACCGCCCTTTTTATAGCACATTTTGCTATTGCAGATATTCTCTAAAATCTGAAGCGGCTCCGTAGTTTCTTCCGGCAGCTGATAACGCTCAAAAAGTTCTTTTCTATAGTGTACCACTAAATAGGTAATCAAGTCTATTGCCAGTTCAGTCATTTGTACAATTTCATCATTCATGGAACCTATAAATGCAAGATTTCTTCCCACATCCTGATTCTCAAACTTAGGCCACAAAATACCCGGCGTGTCTAAAAGCTCTAACTCCTTACTCAGGCGAATCCATTGTTTTCCCTTGGTAACTCCCGGTTTATTGCCTGTTTTCGTACATGCTTTACCGGCATATGAATTGATAAAAGTAGATTTTCCCACATTGGGAATGCCCGCCACGATTGCTCTCACCGGTCTGTTAACAATACCTCTTTGTCTGTTCCGCTCCATTTTTTCGCGGCAAACCTCTCTGACCGCAGGCTGAATCGTTTTGATACCTGCTCCGGTTTTGGAATTCATTTCCAGTACAGTATAGCCTTCCTGCTTAAAATATTCCATCCACTCTTTATTGCTTCTTGCATCTGCCAAATCGGATTTATTCAGCAGAATAAGTCTGGACTTATTTTTTCCCAGTTCATCAATATCAGGATTGCGGCTGCTTATAGGTATTCTGGCATCCAATAACTCTATGACCAAATCAACCAGCTTAATATTTTCCTGCATCATACGCTTCGCTTTCATCATATGACCGGGATACCATTGATAATTCATCTAACAACCATGCTCCTTTCACAGGCTCACTCCACAAACCCCATTTCACTTTCGTCATGTTTAAAACGAAACCAGGCCTGTCCTATAATATTATCCTTCTTAATCGCGCCGATATTACCTGAACGGCTGTCTTCACCATTATTACGGCTATCTCCTAAGACGAAATATTCATCCACTCCCAGTGTTATTTCATTTTCGGCAATACCTGGGTTAGCTATTTTATCAAAATCTTCACTTTCTTCAAGCATATCACCGTCTATATAAACCCTTCCGCCAATAATCTGTACAGTTTCTCCGGGTAAGGCAACCACCCTTTTTACATAATAATGAGTCTTCTGGTTGCCGTTTGGAAGAAATACAATGATATCTCCTCTTTTCGGTGAAGTAAAATTATAGATAAAGCGATTTATTAAGATTTCCTGTCCGTTATACAAAGCAGGTTCCATGGAATCTCCAATCACGCTGGTTCTCATCCCAACGAAATAGGTAATTGCAAGCGCAATAAAAATAACGACAAACGTACTGAATATCATTTCAAATATTTCCTGTACATGTTCAGGCTTCAATCTCTTTTCTTTCTGATAAAACTGCAGTCCTTTTTTTCTCCTAAACAAACCAATACCTCTTCATTAAAACTCGCCTAACATATCTTCCCTATTTCTAAAATTATAACCTAAAACAGCTACCTCAAAT
>CAMWWS010000227.1 GCA_947178085.1 uncultured Lachnospiraceae bacterium
GGACTGGTAATGCTTCCGGTAGAATTGATTGACGATAACGGAATACATCTTAAAGAATGCGTATTAAAGCTTGCTAAACTGTGGAATCTGGAAGATGGCTTCACAGACTGGCTGAATGACGCCTGTGTATTTACATCTACGCTGGTAGACAGAATCGTTACCGGATATCCGAGGGATGAGGCTGAGGAACTTTGCAAAGAATTCGGTTATCAGGATAACCTGATTGTAACCGGCGAGCCGTTTGCCCTCTGGGTAATCGAAAGTTCCAAGGATTTGAATGATGAGCTTCCGCTTCCTAAGGTAGGACTTCCTGTTATATTTACGGATAATCAGAAGCCGTATAAGCAGAGAAAAGTACGTATCTTAAACGGTGCGCACACTTCTTTCGTACTTGCTTCCTATCTGTGCGGAAACGATATTGTTTTGGAATCCATGAATGACGAGTTGATTCTGAAGTTTATCAAAGCGACTATTTTTGATGAAGTTATTCCTACATTGACTCTGCCTAAGCAGGAGTTAGAGGATTTTGCGGAAGCAGTGCTTACAAGATTCAACAATCCGTATGTAAAGCATGCGCATCTGTCAATTTCACTTAATTCCGTATCCAAGTGGAGAGCAAGATGTATGCCAAGCTTCTTGGAGTATATTGAGAAGCAGGGAAAACTTCCGGAGCATCTGACATTCTCACTTGCAGCGCTGATGGCATTCTATACCGGAACGGAAATAAGGGATAAGGCATTAATAGGACACCGTGACGGTCAGGAATATAATATCATGGATGATGCGGCAGTACTTGAATTCTTCGCAGCTAACAGCAGCAAAGAGCCTGCGGAATTCGCACATGCAGTACTTAGCAACACCGATTTCTGGGGTCAGGATTTAAGCAAGCTTTCAGGGGTTGAGGATGCGATTACCTCTTATCTGACAGACATTCGCGCTATCGGAATGCGTAAGACGATGGAGAAAATCTTCGGATAATACATAATCATCATATAAAATGCAAAACGGCTGTAAGACTGTACGGGCAAAGAAGGGAGCAAAGTTTTAATAATGAAGGATTTTATTAAGATTCACGAAAGCGACAATGTAGTAGTTGCGATTAAGGAGATTGCCGCGGGTGAGACCGTTAACGTCGGAAGCTTTCAGGTGACGGCTAAGGAAACGATTCCTGCGGGACATAAGATGGCGCTTTGCAATATAGCGCAGGGCGGGGAAGTTATCAAGTATGGCTTCCGTATCGGAAATGCAAAAGAAGACATTGAAGCCGGGGCGTGGATACATACCCATAACTTAGGGACTGCTCTCGGAGACCTGTTGGAATATAGTTACGAGCCGGTGGAAATAAAAGAGAACACTTCACCTGATGCTACATTTATGGGCTTTGTGCGTCCGGACGGACAGGTAGGAGTACGTAATGAAGTATGGATTATTCCGACAGTAGGCTGTGTGAATAATATTGCGACAGCGCTTGCGAAATCTGCATGCGAGCGTGTAAAGGGCACAGTAGAAGAGGTAATTGCTTTCCCGCATCCTTACGGATGTTCACAGATGGGTGACGATCAGGAGCATACCAGGGCAATTCTGGCGGATTTAATCAAGCATCCTAATGCAGGAGGCGTGCTTGTTCTCGGTTTAGGCTGTGAAAACAGTAATATCGACGTGCTTAAGCCATATATAGGCGATGTGAATCCCGACAGGGTGAAATTCTTAGTATGTCAGGAAACGGAAGACGAGATGGAGACAGGCGCTAAATTGCTGGATGAGCTGATTTCATATGCTTCATCATTTGAGCGCGAGCCGGTCAGCGTATCTAAGCTTATCGTAGGCATGAAGTGCGGCGGCAGCGACGGATTTTCCGGCATTACAGCTAATCCTCTGGTTGGAAAGTTCTCTGATTTGCTGATAAGTAAAAACGGAACAACGATTCTGACAGAGGTACCTGAGATGTTCGGTGCGGAGACTCTGCTCATGAACCGCTGCGAAAATAAGGAATTGTTTGATGAGACGGTGAAGCTCATTAATGACTTTAAGCAGTATTTTAAGAGCAATAATCAGACAATTTATGAGAATCCTTCGCCGGGAAATAAAAAAGGCGGCATATCTACTCTGGAGGATAAATCGCTCGGCTGTACGCAGAAGTCGGGAAGCGCACCTGTAAAGGGTGTACTGGCTTATGGACAGCGTGTGGAAAAGGCAGGACTGAATCTGCTCAGCGCACCGGGTAACGATCTGGTGGCGTCTACGGCTCTGGCGGCAAGCGGTGCGCATATCGTACTGTTTACTACAGGACGCGGGACTCCATTTGCTTCACCGGTTCCAACGGTCAAGATATCAAGTAATAGTGCTCTAGCCGGGAAAAAGAAGAACTGGATTGATTTCAATGCAGGCGTTCTGGTAGAAGATAAGGATATTGACGAAACCGCAAAAGAGTTGTTTGATTATGTAGTAGCCGTAGCTTCAGGTAAAAAGGTATGCAGCGAAGAGGCAGGCTTCCACGATATGGCTATATTTAAGCAAGGTGTTACACTATAAAAATAAATAATTAGTCAACATGAACAAAAACGGTTCTCGTTGCTAAAGCAGAATCGAACCTTATTTTGTTCATGTTGCCTAAATACTTTTCATTATTAAAGGAGGAAAAAGAAAATGGCAATTTTGAACAAATTCTCATTGGAAGGCAAGGTAGCGCTCATAACTGGCGCATCTTACGGAATCGGATTCGCAATTGCAACTGCGTATGCAGAGGCAGGTGCAACCATTGTTTTCAATGATATTAAGCAGGAGTTAGTAGACAAAGGTCTGGCTGCTTATGAAGAGAAAGGTATCAAAGCACATGGTTATGTATGCGACGTAACAAATGAAGATCAGGTAAACGAGCTTGTTGCAAAGGTTGAGAAGGAAGTAGGAGTTATTGATATTCTGGTAAACAATGCAGGTATCATCAAGAGAATTCCTATGTGTGAGATGACGGCGGCAGAGTTCAGACAGGTTATCGATATAGATTTGAACGGACCTTTCATCGTATCTAAGGCGGTTATTCCGTCCATGATTAAGAAAGGACACGGAAAGATTATAAACATCTGCTCTATGATGAGTGAGCTTGGTCGTGAGACCGTATCCGCATATGCAGCTGCAAAGGGCGGTTTGAAGATGCTTACAAGAAATATTGCTTCTGAGTATGGTGAGTTTAATATTCAGTGTAACGGTATCGGACCCGGCTATATAGCTACACCTCAGACAGCTCCGCTGCGTGAGATTCAGCCGGACGGTTCAAGACATCCGTTTGACCAGTTCATTATCGCTAAGACACCTGCAGCAAGATGGGGAGATACTTCTGACCTTCAGGGACCGGCTGTATTCCTTGCATCAGATGCTTCTGATTTTGTAAACGGACACGTTCTTTATGTAGACGGTGGTATTCTTGCTTATATCGGAAAACAGCCTCAATAATAAGATTAATTTCAAAAGGTGGCGGCATAAAGGTTGCTGCCACCTTTTTTAAAGGTAAAATGGAAAGGAGCGCATGGTTGGTAGAATGGATATTCGACTGATTATGAAGACGGCGCGTAGTGCGACGATTGAACTTAATGATGGCGGAGTTTATAAAACTGTAGAGACCTATCGTTTATTTTTGAATCACACGGAATATAAATTGACCGATACAGTCATTGCAAGCGTATTTGATTTGAAACCGGATACGGAATATGTGCTTGATGTGCAGAATAAAGAAGGTAAAGTCGTAGGAAGCCTTTCTTTTAAGACGGATGAAGAATTTGTAACGATAAATGTGAAGGAACTTGGTGCAGCCGGTGATGGTGTATCGGATGATACAGGATTCATACAGGCTGCAATTATGGCATGCCCGCCAAAGAGCCGTGTACTCATTCCAAAAGGAAAGTACAGCATTACCAGTATTTTTCTTAAGAGCGGTATAAATCTGGAAATAGCAAAAGACGCGGAGCTGCTTGCGCAGACCGATAGAAACCGCTTTGCAAAGTTCCCGGGCATGATAGAGAGCTATGATGAAAAGGACGAATATAATCTCGGAACATGGGAAGGTAATCCGTTACCTATGTTTGCGGGTATCATTACCGGAATAGGTGTGTCAGATGTAAAAATATACGGTGAAGGAACTGTAAACGGTTGTGCAAGCCATGATAACTGGTGGCATAATGAAAAAGTCATGGTGGGTGCTTTCAGACCGAGGATGCTGTTTTTGAACCGCTGTGAGAGGATACAGGTGCAGGGACTGACAATATGCAACAGTCCTGCGTGGAATATTCATCCATATTTCAGTAATGACCTGATATTTTGTAATCTGAATATACAGAATCCGCAGAAGTCACCTAATACTGACGGACTGGACCCTGAATCCTGCAAAAATGTAGAGATTCTGGGAGTGCATTTCTCATTAGGTGATGATTGCATCGCAGTTAAGTCCGGTAAAGTATATATGGGCAAAAAGTACAAAACTCCTTCTGAAAATATACATGTATATCAATGTCTGATGGAGAACGGACATGGGGCAGTTACTGTCGGAAGCGAGATTGGCGCAGGCGTACGCAGTATGGTTGTGGAGAAATGCAGATTCTCCCATACGGACCGTGGACTGCGCATCAAAACGAGACGTGGACGTGGAAAAGACTCTATTCTGGATGAAATAGTATTCAGGGATATCGAGATGGATCATGTTATGACTCCGTTTACCGCTAATGCTTTTTATTTCTGCGACCCGGACGGCAGAACTGAGTATGTGCAGTCGAGAGAAGTTTATCCTGTAAGTGATGAGACGCCGGAAATGCGGCATTTTCTGTTTGAGAATATCCATGCGGTCAACTGTCATGTAGCCGCTATGTTTTTTGAAGGACTTCCGGAGCAGAAGATAGAGAAGATTGAAATGCGGAACTGCTCGATTTCTTTTGCTGACGAGGCAAAGACCGATGTACCGATTATGTCAAACGGAGTGGATGCATGTTCCAAAAAAGGAATTCATGCTACGAATGTGCGGCAGCTGATTCTGAATAATGTAGTGATAGAAGGAAATGTCGGGGAACCTATTGAGCTAGATGGCGTAGATGAAGTAGTAAGAAGCTGACGCGGTGC
>CAMWWS010000228.1 GCA_947178085.1 uncultured Lachnospiraceae bacterium
CCGGCACCAACTGCGGAAGAATATGCCTTACAAACCGTAACTATCTCCTTTATTTCATAAGGCGGAAGTCCCGCTCCTATCGCACCGTAAGCTGCCAGCGTGGAAGAAGACGTTACCATCGGGTAAATTCCGTGATCAGGGTCTTTAAGAGTACCAAGCTGACCCTCTAACAGAATAGTTTTACCCTCTTTAAGTGCCTTATCCAGATAAGCCGAAACATCGCAAACATAAGGTTCTACCATGTCCCTATACTGATGCAGGGTTTCCATCAACTCGGCCGCATCAATCAACGGCTTGTGATACAGATGTTCCAACAAAACATTCTTGGTCTCGCAGATTCTCTCTACCTTATCTTTTAACAGCTCTTCATCAAAAAGTTCGCTGACCTGAAAACCTACTTTTGCATATTTATCTGAATAAAACGGTGCAATTCCTGACTTAGTTGAGCCAAAAGATTTACCGCCAAGCCTTTCCTCCTCATACTGGTCAAACAGTTTATGATAAGGCATCACAATCTGGCATCTGTCAGACACCAGAAGCTTAGGCATCGGTACATTCCTGTCCGTGATATATTTAATTTCATCTACAAGTATCGGAATATCTAACGCCACACCATTGCCGATGATGCTTGTGGTATGATTATAAAACACACCTGACGGCAGTGTATGGAGTGCAAACTTTCCATAATTATTCACAATTGTATGTCCCGCATTGGCGCCACCCTGATAGCGGATTACTATGTCGGCTTCTTTAGCCATCATATCGGTCATTTTACCTTTTCCTTCATCTCCCCAGTTAGCGCCTACTATTGCTTTTACCATAAATTTACCCTCCGTATTCTTATACATTAAAGAGTTACACACAAAAAGCAGGTTTGTAAAAAACCTGCTTAAAGTGTTTCTTACTTTATGATTATAGAACATTTTCCATCATATTACAATCTACACTTGCAAAAAATAATAAAACTTATACACTTATCTCTGCTTTAACCCCAAGAAGCTCTTTATTTTCCTCTAATATAGGCTTCACAACCTCTTCTATGAACTTCTCCACCTGAAGCGGTGCACGTCCTACATATTTAGAAGGTTCCATGGTCTTTTGCAAATCTTCCAGATTCATATTAAACGCCGGGTCGTCCGCTATAAGCTCCAACAGGTTGTTCTCTTTTCCTTCCCTCTTCACATTAGCTCCGGCAATCATGGACAGTTCGCGGATTCTCTCATGAAGCTCCTGCCGGTCTCCGCCCATCTTAACGGCATCCATCATGATATTTTCAGTCGCCATAAAAGGCAGTTCGCTCATCAGACGCTTGGTAATAACTTTATCGTATACTACTAATCCGTCCACCACATTCAGGCACAGATCCAGAATACCGTCAACCGCCAGAAACGCTTCCGGAATGGAAAGTCTCTTGTTTGCGGAATCGTCTAACGTTCTTTCAAACCACTGCGTTGCTGAAGTAATGGCAGGGTTCAGTGCATCCACCATGACGAATCTGGACAATGAAGCGATTCTTTCACTTCTCATAGGGTTACGTTTGTATGCCATAGCGGACGAACCAATCTGGCTCTTCTCAAAAGGCTCTTCCACTTCTTTTAAATGCTGCAGCAGTCTGATGTCATTTGACATCTTATGGGCTGATGCTGCAATTCCAGCCAAAACATTGCAGACTCTTGTATCTACTTTACGTGAATATGTCTGTCCCGATACCGGATAGCATTTTTCAAATCCCATTTTCTTAGCAATCATCGGATCAATTTTATCAATTGTTTCCTGGTCACCGTTAAATAGTTCCAGAAACGATGCCTGCGTGCCGGTAGTTCCTTTGGAACCCAGCAGTTTCATAGTCGAAATCACATAATCGAGGTCTTCTAAGTCAAGACAGAACTCATGCGCCCACAGAGCCGCCCTTTTTCCGACCGTCGTAGGCTGCGCCGGTTGAAAATGAGTAAAAGCTAACGTCGGAAGTTCTTTATATTTGTCGGCAAACTCAGAAATCTCTGCAATCACATTCACAAGTTTCTTTTTTACCAGTTTCAAAGCCTTAGTCATTACTATAATATCGGTATTATCACCCACATAGCATGACGTCGCACCCAAATGTATGATACCCGCCGCTTTCGGGCACTGCTGCCCATAAGCATATACATGGCTCATTACGTCGTGGCGTACTTCCTTCTCCCTCGCCTTCGCAACATCATAATTGATATCCTCGGCGTGGCTTTTCAGCTCATCAATCTGCTCTTTAGTAATAACAGGTTTACCATTCTGGCTTAGACCCAGCTCCATTTCCGTCTCCGCCAAGGCAATCCACAGCTTTCTCCACGTCCTGAATTTCATATCCGGTGAAAAGATATACTGCATCTCCTTACTCGCATATCTTTCCGATAACGGACTTACATATTTATCTGTACTCATAACACAATCCTCCATTTGAGTTTATATCTTACTTTTCAAACTCCCCACGGATATCCTCTTTAGGCGGCTCCATAGGATAAATCCCGGTAAAGCACCCCTTACATATTCCAAGATGTCCTGCTATCTCATCAAGCCTTTCCTCCCGTAAATACCCAAGGGAATCCGCGCCGATGATTTCACGGATTTCATCCACTGAACGGTTATATGCAATCAGCTGTTCCTGGGCAGGCACATCCGTACCGAAATAACACGGCCACAAAAAAGGCGGTGAACTCACTCTCATATGAACTTCAACTGCTCCTGCCTCACGAAGCATCCTCACAATTCTGTCAGACGTGGTTCCGCGCACTATGGAATCGTCTATCATGATAATCCTTTTACCGTTTACCGCTTCTTTTACGGCGTTCAGCTTCACCTGTACGCTGCTCTCACGGTTTTTCTGCTTTGGTTTGATAAAAGTACGTCCAACATATGAATTTTTTACAAACGCCTGACCGTAAGGAATTCCTGACTGCATGGCATAGCCAAGTGCAGCACAGTTTCCCGACTCCGGCACACCTACTACCAGATCCGCCTCTACGGGTGAGTCAATGGCAAGGTATTTTCCCGCAAGAATTCGGGAATCATAAACACTCACGCCGTCAATATGACTATCAGGTCTTGCAAAATATATGTATTCAAATACGCATCTGGCATGCTTATCTTTATCAATACAGAGCCGTCTGTCGGATTCAATTCCTTTTTCAGGCGATATTGTAACAATCTCTCCCGGCTCCACATCCCTGACATAATCCGCACCGATAGTATCCAGCGCACAGGTCTCAGATGCAAGAACATATGCGTTATCACGTCTTCCGATACAGAGAGGTCTGAATCCGTATGGGTCCCTTGCACCTATCAACTTACGTGGCGACATGACAATCAGGGAATATGCTCCCTTAATCTTTAGCATGGCACGTCCTACGGCCTCTTCCACAGTACCGCAGTTAAGACGTTCTCTTGCTATATGGTATGCAATGACTTCCGAATCAATCGTTGTCTGAAATATTGCTCCGGTATACTCCAATTCATGTCGAAGCTCCGGAGCATTGATTAAATTACCGTTATGCGCCAACCCTAAAGTACCCTTTACATAATTTAATACTAGAGGCTGTGCATTTTCTCTGGTACTGCTGCCTGCCGTCGAATATCTGACATGGCCTACGCCGATATCACCTTTCAGTTTTTCCAGAGTATCCGGTGTGAAATTCTCATTTAAAAGCCCCATTTCCTTAACACTCTGTACTTTTCCCTTGGGACCGTTCGTATCACTTACCGCTATGCCGCAGCTCTCCTGCCCTCTATGCTGCAGGGCAAAAAGTCCGTAATAAATTGTTGACGCTACATCATTACCGTCAAAATCATAGATACCAAAAACACCACATTCTTCCCCTAGTTTGTCTGTTTTTTCGATATCCCTTATCACTCTGACACCTATGTTCCTTTCTATTTTTGATTACAGACCGAGTCTCTTGAACACTTCGTTATATGCTTCCTCTACATTTCCTAAGTCTCTGCGGAAGCGGTCCTTATCCAGTTTTTCATTTGTGTTGACATCCCACAGTCTACAGGTATCAGGACTTGTCTCATCAGCCAGAATAATCTCTCCGTGATAGCGGCCGAATTCAATCTTGAAGTCAATCAATTTGATATCTGCCTGTAAAAAGTAATTTTTCAGCACTTCATTTACTTTAAAAGCATATTTCTTAATCGTTTCAATTTCTTCCCATGTCGCAAGCTTAAGCGCTACCGCAAAGTAACTGTTAATCAACGGGTCGCCAAGTTCGTCGTTTTTATAGCTGAATTCAATAGTCGGCTCAGCAAAAGGAGTGCCTTCCGGAACACCGAGCCTTTTTGAAAAGCTTCCTGCCGCCACATTGCGGATAATCACTTCAAGCGGTACTATTTCTACTTTTTTAACCGCTGTTTCCCTATCGCTCAATTCTTCAATGAAATGCGTTGGAACGCCTTCTTTTTCCAGAATTTGGAAAACGTGGTTGGTCATCTTGTTATTGATTACGCCTTTTCCGACAATAGTTCCCTTTTTCTCCCCATTGAATGCCGTCGCATCGTCTTTGTAATCCACGATTAAAACATCAGGGTCTTCTGTCTTAAATACTTTTTTAGCCTTTCCTTCATAAAGCTGCTCCAATTTTTCCATTGTTTTTACCTTTTCCTCTCTCTTATTGTGTATTAATTAAGCAATTACAAAACTCTATTTCAACAACCAGAACTTAGTCAAAATGAACAAAATAAGGAGCGATTTCGCTTGCGGCGAGCTCCGTTTTTGTTTATTTTGACTAAGTTCGTGACCTGTGATAATAGTTTCGCAATTGGTTATATGAATATTCTACATACTTTCCTCATACTTTTCAACTGTTTCAAGAATTTCTCTGGCATATTTCGGATAACGCTGAACGAGCTCCTTGATGTCCCTCTGAGCGCCTCCCGCTACGGTTTCCTTATTATATTCTATCCTTTTACGCAGCGACTGCCTTCTTATTATCAGACTATGTCTGATTTCCACCATATCCCTGTGGTCAATGATTGCCTCAGTCTGGTGCAGCCATACCTCCGGATAAGCTATTTTATACCTTTTTAACATCTTAAGAAGGTCCTGCTGGGC
>CAMWWS010000229.1 GCA_947178085.1 uncultured Lachnospiraceae bacterium
TATGATGAAGGTGGTATTCGGTGGAACGACCCTGATATTGGAATAGATTGGCCGATTGAAGAGGGGATGAAACTGGCGCTGTCAGATAGAGACACAAAATGGGGCGGTATCAAAGAGTTTACTGAAAAATACCGGAAATAGAAGCGGGAGATTTCGTAGAAAAAATGAGATTTCGTAAGACAAAGAACGCTGACAATACAATCAAACATTTTTTAATTTCTAAGCCCGCAGCTATTGCTATTTTCTGGGGGCTTGGTTTGATTTTGGCGGTTGTGATGATACTACATCATAATCCGTTAGCGGATCAGGCTACGGAGAACATGAAGAAATCCAGCGGCTGCGCATTGATTGCATTTACCTGTATTATCTTTGCATTGTTTTATGACGGTCTGACAACGATTCCGACCGAGCTTTTTCAAAGCCGCAGGTTGATTTGGAAACTTTCCAAAAATGATTTTAAAAAACGGTATGCGGGTTCATATCTGGGAATTATATGGGCTATGGCGCAGCCTGTCGTCACCGTAATTATGTATTGGATAGTATTTGACAGGGTATTCGATACAAGAAGCCAACTGGTGGCAAGCGGAGTTGAAGTGCCATATGTGTTGTATTTAACGGCCGGACTTGTGCCGTGGTTTTATTTTACGGAAGCGATTACACAGGGGACTACTGCTCTGTTGGAATATAATTATCTGGTTAAAAAGGTTGTGTTCAATATAAGTATTCTGCCCATCATCAAGGTAATTGCAGCAACCTTTATTCATATATTCTTTGTCTGTATTTTGCTGATTGTTGCAATTGGATACGGATACTATCCCAGTATTTATACTTTACAACTGTTTTATTATAGTTTATGCCTGTTTCTTCTGGTGCTTGGCATGAGTTACTTTACATGTGCGCTGGTCGTTTTCTTCAGGGATCTCCAACCGATTATTAATATAGCGCTGCAGATTGGTATGTGGGCAACTCCGATTTTATGGGATATCTCTATGTTAAAGACAGATTCTATGATGGCATTTTTTAAACTGAATCCGTTAGTATATATTGTTAATGGATATCGAAGCGCTATTTATGAAAAAGTATGGTTCTGGGAGCATTTTTATTCTTCCACCTATTTCTGGATAGTTACGGTAAGTCTGTTCTGCCTGGGGACATTGCTGTTTAAGAAGCTGAGAGTACATTTTGCGGATGTGCTTTAGGGGAGGCGTGGTAATATATGGAAGATGAAAAGATTGCGATTCAGGTAAAAAATCTTGAAAAAGCATACAAACTGTATAATAAGTCCTCTGACAGACTGAAAGAAACGCTGGGTCTTGGCAGGAAAAAGAGACATACGGAACATTATGCCCTAAAGGGAGTCGATTTGACTATTCATCAAGGTGAAACCGTAGGAATTATTGGAACAAACGGTTCGGGAAAATCTACGATTTTAAAGATTATAACAGGTGTCTTAAACCCCACGGGTGGTGAGGTTACGGTCAATGGACGAATTTCTGCGCTCCTTGAGCTCGGTGCAGGTTTTAACATGGAGTATAACGGCATCGAAAATATATATTTGAATGGTACGATGATAGGTTTTTCTGAGAAGGAAATTGACGAAAAAATGAACGATATTTTGGAGTTCGCCGATATCGGAGAGTATGTCTATCAGCCGGTGAAGACTTATTCCAGCGGTATGTTTGTCAGACTGGCCTTTGCAGTGGCAATCAATATTGAACCGGAAATTCTTATTGTGGATGAAGCCCTTTCTGTAGGAGATGTTTTTTTTCAGGCAAAATGTTATCACAAATTTGAAGAATTCAAAAGTATGGGAAAAACCATTGTGTTTGTCAGCCATGATTTAAGCAGTATAAGCAAATACTGCGACAGGGTCGTATTGCTAAATCAAGGTGTGAAGCTCGGTGAGGGTGAACCGAAAGAAATGATAGACGCATATAAACAGGTATTGGTAGGGCAATATCCAAGTAATTTACATGAAGGAGAGCGTCTTCTGGATGACGAGCAGATTCGTGAAGCGGCAGCGGGAAAAGCGGGAGCTGCTGGAACGACTGCACCCAGAGATGCCAATGTTAATCCGGAACTATTGGAGTATGGCTCAAAAAAGGCTGTAATCACTGAATATTTTATAACAGACCAAAATGATAAAAGGTCTTCGGCGATTCTCAAGGGAGACAGTTTTCATATTCATATGAAGGTGGAAATGGCGGAGGACATTGCTGCCCCTGTGTTTGCCTTTACGATTAAGGATATCAGGGGTACAGAAATTACAGGTACCAACACAATGTTTGAAAAGACATTTTTGGAGCCGGTTAAGGCGGGCGACACTAAAGAAATAATTTTTACACAGGAAATGAATCTTCAGGGCGGGGAATATCTTCTTTCCCTCGGCGTTACCGGATATGAAGGCGACGATTTTACAGTCTACCACAGACTATATGATGTCCTGAACCTGACAGTTATTTCGGATAAAGATACAGTGGGCTTCTATGATATGAACTCTAAGATAGAAATAATATAAGGTAATGAGGATATTCTGACAATATCTTCTGTTCAAATCCCATTGCGCCAAGCACTCCACTGAGCCCGAAAAGATGGTCTCAGTTACGTGGCACAGAGGGCTTTTCGCAGAAGATATTGTCAGAATATCCAATGAACGTTAATGAGATAGGTGGAGTATGGAAGACAGAAAGCAAGATATGATTGAAGAGATTGGGAAAATAAAGCTGAATCTGGCACATTATCCCGGTGAGGATTATTACTGTGACGGTGAAATTGAAAATGAACTGCTTGAGATTACCAGGAATTATTCCGAAGTGGAATATCAGCGTATAATAGAAGAGAGAAGAAGCTGGCCCATTCTTTACCATTTATCTTCAATGCGTGAGAATATTGTGGAATGGCTTCCGATTGACAAAAGCATGAAAGTATTGGAAATCGGTTCGGGCTGTGGCGCTATTACTGGAGTTCTTGCTAGAAAAGCAGGTGAAGTGACCTGTATTGAACTGTCCAAGAAGAGAAGCATGATAAATGCGTACAGACATATGGACTGTGACAATGTCACGATTCATGTCGGCAACTTTCAGGATATAGAGTCAAACCTTCCATGTGATTATGACTATATCTGCCTGATTGGCGTATTTGAGTATGGACAGGCATATATTAACTCTGAGCAGCCCTATGAAGATTTTCTGCGGATTGTTTCAAAACATATAAAAAATGACGGTCATATAGTAATTGCTATTGAGAATAAGCTGGGATTAAAATATTGGGCAGGCTGTAAAGAGGACCATCTGGGAACGTGGTTTGATAGTCTGGAGGACTATCCTAAGGGCGGCGCGGTCAGAACATTTACTAAAGACGGACTATTAAAAACCGCTCAAAATTGTGGCTTTTCTGATGTGTTCATGTATTATCCGTATCCGGACTATAAATTTATGACAACTCTATATTCGGATGAGCGTTTGCCAAAGTCAGGAGAACTATCTGCGAACATTCGCAATTTTGACAGAGACAGGATGCAGTTATTTGATGAAAAGCTGGTATTTGATACACTAATCAAGGAAGGGCAGTTTCCTCTGTTTTCCAACTCTTACATGATGTTATTGGGACCTGAAATGAATATAAAATATGCTAAGTATTCTAATGACAGGGCTGATGACTATAAAATAAAAACACTTGTTACCCATAATGAAATCAATGGTAATATAGTTAGACAAGTAGAAAAACATGCGTTATCTAATGCGGCGCGCGAGCATATAATACAGATGCAGCAGGCATATGAAGGTCTGACTGAGAGATTCATGGGTGGAAAGCTTTTTATCAATAGATGTGGTTTGGCAGAAACGCCGGATAAGTTGCAAAAAGACGGTGATAAAGATATATTTGCAGCATTTGAGTATCTGGAAGGCAGAACTTTGGAAGAACTCCTGGATGAGTGTCTGGCTGGGAATGATATGGAAAAATTTCATGCGTTATTCGATGAGTATCTGGAATGCATTTCCTATAATGAGGATATGCCGGTGACAGACTATGATTTGATATTCTCAAATATTCTGGTTTCTCAGGATGGAAAGTGGCATGTCATAGATTATGAATGGACTTTTGCAAAGCAAATAGAAACTAAAGAAATTGCATTTCGGGCAGTCTATTGCTACCTGTTGGAAAATGAAAAGAGAAATAAACTGGATTTTGATTTCATTCTGGACAAGCTGAATGTTACGCAGGAGGATGCCGAAAATTTTAGGCATAATGAAAAGGAATTTCAGAAGTATGTAACTGAAAGAAAAAGATCTATGATTGAAATCAGAGACATAATCGGACAGCCTGTCTATAGTGTTGAAAGTTTGATTGAAGAAAAAGTTGCTGAAAAGCAGAAGAGCAGATTACAGATTTATGAAGATATGGGAGAAGGATTTTCGGAGCAGAATTCCTTTTTTCCTGACGAATTGCCTCTAAAAAAGATACTTGCGGAGGATTCATATACTGAAGAGGGCTTTGATGGAGAACCATTTGCAGAAGAATCATTTAAGGAAGATTCACATACAAAGGAATTCCGTATAAAGATAAAAGCAGGAAGAAAAGCTCTTAGAATAGACCCATGCAGCGACTATTGTATAGTATGGCTGAGGGAAATAAAGTGGAATGATACGGCGATTCCATTAAAAAGTAAATGTATATCTATGAACGGATTCTGGATAGGAGATGGTATTTATGCATTTGACACGGATGATCCGGGCATCACAATACAATTATCCGAGGCTGAGCAGCGACAGGAGAATTTCCTACAGGTATCTATGCAGGTAAGCAGAATGCCGAAGGAAACCGTGGAACATATGCATAAAAAGGAAAGCGGAGGTCTTTCAGCACTGTGGAACAGGTGATTGAAACGGTTAAAAGATTTGTAGAAGATTTGTAATAGAAAGGACTTGCTAACTGTGGCTACTTTGAAACAAAGTGTAAAACAGCTCTTGATTAATAGGCAGCACAAGTGTTATCAAAAAGAGGTTGTAAAGAAAAATCTGACTTATTATGACGCATGGATTAGGTC
>CAMWWS010000230.1 GCA_947178085.1 uncultured Lachnospiraceae bacterium
CTCAAAGGCAGTATTTTGGAAATAATATTTTACAGGATCGGACAGCTTGGGTGTATAACGCTCCAACGCTTCTTCCGGAAGTATTTCATGCAAAGTAACAATATCCTCTTCTTCAAATACATCTTTGTTAAACTTATAAGTTCTTGCAAGCTGCTGTATCGGCACCGTCAACATTTCCTGTCTTTCCGAATCATCTGCGTGAAACACCAGCATCAATGTTTTATCTATCAGAAAAAAAGAAATAAAGATAACTGCTAACAGTATTGCCATTTTTTTTAATCTGTTTCTAAAATATATAAGAAATACCGGTGTCATTACAACAAATGCATAAAAAGCATTTTTTCTAAACAAAATCATCGTTAATGCACTGAAGATGAAAATAGCCATTTGAAGTTTGGAATTAAAAAAGTATTCTGTCGAGATACACATTTCCAGTATACAGACTAACAACAGCAACAAAGCTGCCGTAAAAATCGTATCTTTAGTAGAACACATCGCATACATAACAATTACCGGAAATACGGCAAAATACAGCACCGACAAGAACCTCATCATCCCTGAAACTTTCTTTTTTCCAAGAAAACTGTTCAAGTACATAAAAACTCCGGCAACCATTAGCATCTGCACTATCATATAACATGCAATGCCAAGATTATAAGAACCCGTAAGCTTATGCACGGCACAGATTATACCACCAAGCATAAGTACATGCACAAGGGGGTGGTGTGTTGAAAATACTCTGGAGGCCACCTGTTCGTATTCACTCAGCGCGTCATAGACAAAAAAACCCGGATACACCGCAAGTAGTACGGGAATCCAGCATATAATAAGGAAAAGATATACCGCCAAATTCTCATATTTCACTACAGCCCCAGGAAGCCGCGGTACTTTTATTCCCTGTGCATACCCGTTTTTTCTTTCATCAATATTCTCTAAGAAACTCCATAACCTGCGAATCAGAATGGCAAAAAAGCATGTCAGCACCGGAAAGGAAATCCATAATTTCCAATCTTTAAAATTGACGCTTCCTTCCATATCCAGCCTTACTCCAAATAGCATCGCTGCAGAAAACAGAAAAGACCAAATTCCGGCAATCTTCCAGCTTCTGACATCATGTATGTCAATATTATTAAGCGAATGGCTTAACGCATATATGCACAAAATCCATATAAGTACGGAAAATATGCTATTTGTAAATCCCAGTTCATCTCCCTTTATGTTCATTACTTGTGGAAAACACAGAACTCCGGCTGTAGCAATAAAAACAGCAATAGCTTTTACACTGATATTATCTTTATGGTTGCTCACGCTCATCAATGCACTCCCTTATCACGTATTGCGGTGAATTATTCAAGGATATATAAATTCTTCCGATATATTCCCCTATTATTCCAAGCATCAGCATCAGCATGCCTCCAATGAACATAATTGCCGACATAATTGAACTGAAACCAATTACGACATTTGGGTCAACCAGTTTCCTGATAATAGTATAACTTCCATATATAAAGCCTGCAACAGCCGCCAAAGCTCCCATAACTGTCGCGATTCTAAGCGGTATGATGCTAAAAGCCGTAAATCCGTTAAACCAAAGTGCAAAAAGCTTTCCTATCGTATATCCGGAAGTTCCGATTTCACGCTCCCTGTGATTGACATCTGCATTTGCAATTTTCTTGGTTGTACGAAGAACCAGACCTATCACATATGGATACGGATTAATATATCTCACCATTTCATCAATTATGAACCTCTTTGCAGCAAAATAGCTGGACAGATATAAATCCTTAGGTTTCCCCAGCATCACCCTGGCCATCAATTCATTAACCTTGCTTCCCAGATTACGGAAAGCAGAATGCTTTTTATGCTTATATCTGGCATATACTACATCATAACCTTCTTCTATCTTAACAAGCAATTTCCCAACTTCTTCTGCAGGCGTCTGCCCATCATCATCCAGACAGACAACAATATCTCCGTGTACGTAACGAAAACCGGCCATCAGCGCTGCATGCTGCCCGAAATTTCTGGCGAGATTAACACCGCAGACTTTCTCGTCCGCTTTGCATATATCCCTAATTTCTTCAAACGTATTATCCGGCGAACTGTCATTTATCAGGATGATTTCATAATCATACTGCTCCATCCCTTGCATCGTTACTTTGATTTCTTCTACTACTTTTCCGATTGTACGCGATGAATTATAGCATGGTATTACAAAGCTGACTAACTGACTCATTTATTTGCCTCCATAAAAATCACTTCTCTTTTGACTCCATCTATAGTAAGGATTTCCTGTTTACCATCCAGTAATTCAAATCCTGCTCTCTCATAGCTTTTTCTCGCACCGGTATTATCTGCAAATACTCTTAAAAATACGGAATTCAGCCTCAATTCTTCAAATGCATATCCAAGTGCAAGTTTCGCCGCCTGCGTCCCATATCCTTTCCCAACAGCGTCATCTTCTCCGATAAATATACCATATTCCGCTCTTGCCTGCACTCTGTCTATATCCCTGAAATATACGCTTCCTACGTCTCTTCCTGATGCTTTCTCACATATAATGAACTGCACAACATGTCCGGGTTCTATCTGCGTGCGTATCCAGTTAAGGTGCCCTTCCACAGTAAAAGGCTTCTGATAGATAAAATTATGCCGAACTCTTTCTTTATTGCGCCATGTTATGATTTTCTCAGTATCGTAAACTTCCATTTGCCGTAAATAAATCTTTTCTGATTCCGGCTGTGTTTTCCCTTCCATTTGACTCATTATCATATTAATAACCATGCTCCTATCTCAGCCTGCGAGTTTGGGCGTAAGAACAAACATTGCGTAACACATGCAAGCATGTGTGAAAAATCATTGATTTTTCAATCTATTCTCCAGTACTTGATAAACAATATATCTTCCGTCAATTAAATCTTCCTGTTCTACAGTGACTGTAATTCCTTTTTGCGCATAGTACGACTTCAGCCAGTCAGTATCGCCGTTCCGTTCCTCTATATCAATTATAAAATATACGAAAGGCACATGCAGCAGCCCATCCTCCATCGTTGAAATGCCAAACTGCTTTAATTTTTCTCTGTAAAGTGGGCTTTTACACATCCATCCGCCCATTATATCATAATTCACAATTGAATTATCAACGTTTTGAAATATTTTCTGTGAAAATCCTACGGTAGAATATACATCTTCAAAATAAAAGTTCTCAGGGTGCGCTTTGCAATATGCCGCAATAGCCATTTCTCCCCGGTTCGCTTCTTCTCTGTCTTTCATATCTGACAAAACAGCATTAAAGCTCTGAGGGATATAGCATACACATATTATTCCAATCAACGCCAATGCAGATAATACCCTCTTTTGACGCTCATCATGCAGCAGTCTCATGCAAAGCATTCCCATAAGAACCATAAGCTCAGCGAGATATAGGGAATGGGTAATCCTTTCCGGATATCTGCCCTGCATCAGGATAAACATCCATAAGGCTGTCCTTACAGCGCCAAGTAAAGCAAGTTCCCAAATAAATGATAGTCTCCTCTTTATAGCCGTATCATTAAATACATTCATGATACCTATGATAAAAAGGCAAATATATCCGGCAATCACCAATATGTTATATGGGGAATCTTCTGTATGAAGAAGGCGGTAAATATAAAGTTTTCCCTGATGCCACAGGCGATTAAGCAAACCATCATATGCTCCGCGCTCTCTCTCTTTACCTTTTGCCGCATATTCTGCAATCTTTCCCATTATTTCTTCATCAATATCTTCAGACAGTCCAAAATTATAGTTATCAAGGAGTTCCTGCTGTGCGTCGCTTAATCCGATTGATGACAGATATTCCTTATGTTCTCCGCTCGTTAATATATTATAGTGATAATCATATACTTCTGTTCTGTTATTAAAAAAAGCTACAAACGACTTCCAGTCTTCACCGCCGTATGCCGCGAAATCAATCAGCCTGCTAAAAAGCATTCCCAGCAAAATAGAGCCAATCACAATACCATATTTTAAATAATTTTCCTTAACAAAAAATTTTTCTTCTTCAGCCCATCTAAACAAACCTGCAAGGCATACAAACGGAAACACGAGCAGCAGCATCTCTGTCCGAAGCTGATAAGCAAGAATAACTAGTAAAATCGACGGAATATTCCCAAGGACAAACTCTTTGACCGACATACCTCCCTTTGATGTCATAAAAAGAAAAATTGCCGCAGATGCCAGCATAGTGCAAGTCAATGTATACTGTATGGCAATAGTATGTGACAGCGCTACTCCCCACAAAAATACCGTCACTAATACCATGCTGCCTGCCTTAGCATACCGCATCTTACTCAGCTTCAGCAATCGTAACCCTGCCAGATAAAGGCTTCCCATTTGGCAAAAAAACAAAAACAGACCATACCATGGAATACTCCTGCATAGTCTGTAAAGTAAACTGATAAATGCACCCAGAATGTATAATGTCTGCATATTATGTCCGTCAGGGGTTCCTGTATAAACCCCTGCCATGATATCCTTCATCATAACATCATCATTCATATCATAATAGAAATCAAAGAAAAAGCTCAAAAGAATTATATTGACTGATATGGTCATCAACATTATTATGCAGTTTCCATATTTCTCCCAAGCTTTTTGTATTTTCATGAAGTTTATACCTTCCTGATACCCCTTAACCAGCATAGAATAGTTTTATCTGCTCCGTAATATACTCAACCTCGTCCGCTGTCAACTTATAAAACAAAGGCAGCCGGAGCAGTCTGTCACTTTCTTTGGTCGTATACTTATCTTCTCCGTGAAATCTTCCGAATTTAATTCCTGCCGGAGCCGAGTGAAGCGGAACATAATGAAATACCGCCATTACGTCTCTTGCCTTCAGGAAATCAATAAGTCGGCTTCTTTCTTCCATGTCTTTAGTTTTAATATAGAACATATGCGCATTATGGCTGCAATACTCAGGAATAAACGGCAGTTCAATCTTTCCTTCTTCCGCAAGCGGTGAAAGCTGTTCCTTATAC
>CAMWWS010000231.1 GCA_947178085.1 uncultured Lachnospiraceae bacterium
CGGCAAGACAATGAAGCGTGTACAGGAGGTAATTGACTGCTGGTTCGATTCCGGTGCAATGCCTTTTGCACAGCATCACTATCCGTTTGAAAATAAGGATTTGTTTGAGAAACAATTTCCGGCACAGTTTATTTCGGAAGCGGTTGACCAGACCAGAGGTTGGTTTTATTCCCTGATGGCGGAATCTACCCTGCTGTTTAACAGGTCTCCTTTTGAAAATGTAATAGTTCTTGGGCACGTGCAGGATGAAAACGGACAGAAGATGTCCAAATCCAAAGGTAATGCCGTAGATCCGTTTGAAGCTCTGGAAACTTATGGAGCAGATGCAATCCGCTGGTATTTCTACATCAATTCTGCACCTTGGCTTCCGAACAGATTCCATGGAAAGGCGGTACAGGAGGGACAACGTAAATTTTTAGGTACCTTGTGGAATACGTATGCCTTCTTTATATTGTACGCTAATATTGATAATTTTGATGCAACGAAGTATTCATTGGATTATGATAAGCTTCCGGTCATGGACAAGTGGCTGTTGTCTAAGTTAAACACAGCGATTAAGGAAGTTGACGCCGACTTAAACGAATATAAGATTCCTGAGGCTGCGCGCGTGCTGGATAACTTTGTAGACGAAATGAGTAACTGGTATGTCAGAAGAAGCCGTGAGCGATTCTGGGCAAAAGGAATGGAGCAGGATAAGATTAATGCTTATATGACTTTGTATACAGCGCTTGTTGATATATGCAAAGCGGCGGCGCCAATGATTCCTTTTATGACAGAGGAAATTTATCAGAATCTGGTCAGAAGCGTTGATAAGAATGCGCCTGAGAGTATCCACCTGTGCGATTTCCCTGTTGTGGATGAAAATATGATTGACAGAAAGCTTGAGGACGATATGGAAGAGGTTCTTAAGATTGTTGTCATGGGACGTGCTGCGCGTAATGCGGCAAATATCAAGAACCGTCAGCCAATCGGAAACATGTTTGTCAAGGCAGATAACGCATTGGATGAATTCTATCAGGAAATTATAGAAGATGAGTTGAATGTGAAGAAAATCACATTTACTGATGATGTACGAGATTTTACAAGCTACAGCTTCAAACCTCAGCTTCGTACGGTAGGACCGAAATACGGTAAGCAGCTTGGCGGCATTCAGAAACATTTAAGCAGCGTGGACGGTAATCAGGCAATGGATGAACTGAACGATAAGGGTGCGCTGAAGTTTGAAGTGGATGGCGTTGAAATCTCTTTGGCGGAAGAAGATTTACTTATCGAAATGGCGCAGAAAGAAGGTTATGTATCGGAAGCTGATAACAGTGTTACCGTCGTATTGGATACAAAACTGACGGATAAACTGATTGAAGAGGGCTTTGTCTATGAAGTCATCAGCAAGATTCAGACCATGCGTAAGGACGCGGATTTTGAGGTGATGGACCATATCAGGGTATCAATCTGTGATAATGCTAAGATATCTGAGATAGTACGCAAGAACGAAGCCATAATATCAGGTAAAGTCCTTGCAGACGGCATTACGGAAAATGAGACGCTTAAAGTATCAAAAGAATGGAATGTCAATGGTGAAAAGGTCATTATCGGGATTGAAAAACAATGAATGGAGTAATATAATAGTAACTATAGACAAAATGAGGAGGTAATTAAATGCAGAAGAAATCAGCAACATTTGATACAGAGCTTTTTAAAAGAAGTGTGCTTTATAATATAAAGACTCTTTATCGCAAGACACTTGAGGAAGCAACTGACCAGCAGGTTTTTCAGGCGGTATCTTACGCAGTCAAGGATGCGATTGTAGACCAGTGGCTTGCCAGTCAGCAGGAATACGAGAAACAGGATCCTAAGATGGTATACTACCTGTCCATGGAATTTCTGATGGGACGTGCGCTTGGCAATAATATGATTAACTTACAGGCATATGATGTATTCAAAGATGCATTAAGTGAACTGGGTATTGATATTAATGTAGTAGAAGATCAGGAACCTGATGCAGCGCTTGGTAACGGAGGCTTGGGAAGACTTGCAGCCTGCTTTTTGGATTCACTGGCGACGCTGGGATATGCGGCATATGGCTGCGGTATAAGATATCGCTATGGTATGTTCAAACAGGAAATCAGAGACGGCTATCAGGTAGAAGTGCCGGATAACTGGTTAAAGGACGGTAATCCGTTTGAATTACGCAGACCGGAATATGCCAAAGAAGTTAAATTCGGCGGTTATGTCAATGTTTATGTGGATGAGAACGGAAGAAATAATTTTAAGCAGGAAGGATATCAGTCAGTACGTGCGATTCCTTACGATATTCCGATTGTAGGATATGGAAACGGGATAGTTAACACGCTCCGTATCTGGGATGCCGAGCCTGTAGAGTGCTTCCAGCTGGATTCTTTCGATAAGGGAGATTATCATAAGGCTGTAGAGCAGGAGAATCTTGCAAGGAACATCGTAGAAGTACTCTATCCTAACGATAACCATTATGCAGGTAAAGAGCTTCGTTTAAAACAACAGTATTTCTTTATATCCGCGTCTGTTCAGGAAGCAGTTGAGAAATATATGCGCAAACATGACGATATAAGAAAGTTCCATGAGAAGGTTACCTTCCAGTTGAATGATACGCATCCGACAGTGGCTGTTGCGGAATTGATGCGTATTCTGATGGATGACTATTATCTCACATGGGATGAAGCATGGGAAGTGACGACTAAGACTTGTGCATACACTAACCATACCATTATGTCCGAAGCATTGGAAAAGTGGCCGATTGAGTTGTTCTCCAGACTGCTTCCGCGTGTATATCAGATTATTGAAGAAATTAACCGTAGATTTATTGCACGTATAGAGCAGCAATATCCGGGCAATCATGATAAGGTTCGCAAGATGGCAATTATCTATGACGGACAGGTTAAGATGGCACATCTTGCGATTGCCGCAGGCTATTCAGTTAACGGTGTTGCAAGATTACATACGGAAATCCTTAAAAATCAGGAGTTAAATGATTTCTATGAAATGATGCCGGAGAAATTTAATAATAAGACAAACGGTATCACACAGAGACGTTTCCTGTTACATGCCAATCCTCAGCTTGCAAATTGGGTGACTGCACATATAGGAAATGACTGGATTACGGATTTACCGAAAATCAGTAAATTGAAAATATATGCTGATGATGAAAAAGCTCAGCAGGAGTTCATGAATATCAAATACCAGAACAAGGTGCGTCTGGCAAAATATATCTTAGAGCATAACGGTATTGAAGTTGACCCGCGTTCTATCTTTGATGTTCAGGTCAAGAGACTGCATGAATACAAACGTCAGCTGTTGAACATACTGCATGTTATGTATTTATACAATGAGTTAAAAGAGCATCCGGATATGGAGTTCTATCCGAGGACGTTTATCTTTGGAGCTAAGGCGGCTGCAGGATATCGCAATGCCAAGCTGACGATCAAATTGATTAATGCGGTTGCGGATGTAATAAACAATGATGAGGGAATTAACGGTAAAATAAAAGTTGTATTTATTGAGAATTACAGGGTATCTAATGCCGAGATGATTTTTGCGGCTGCTGATGTATCCGAGCAGATTTCAACTGCAAGTAAAGAGGCTTCAGGTACCGGTAACATGAAGTTCATGCTGAATGGTGCGCTTACCATAGGAACTATGGATGGAGCTAACGTGGAAATTGTTGAAGAGGTCGGAGAGGAGAATGCTTTTATCTTTGGTTTAAGCTCTGATGAGGTTATCCGCTATGAGAATCACGGCGGATATAATCCGATGGAAATTTTCAATAATGACCCGGATGTGAGAAAAGTTCTGATGCAGCTGATTAACGGAACTTATTCACAGAATGACCCCGAGCTGTTCAGAACTTTATATAATTCCTTATTAAATACGCAAAGCACTTCAAAGGCTGATATGTACTTTATTCTGAAAGATTTCAAAGCGTATGCAGAAGCTCAGAAGAAAGTGGAAGAAGCGTATAAGGATGAGAAGAGATGGGCGAGAAGCGCTATACTGAATACAGCATGTTGTGGTAAGTTCACATCTGACAGAACCATTCAGGAATATGTGGATGATATCTGGAAGCTGGATAAGGTGGTAATACCGAAGAAGAGTGGGAAATAGGTTGAAGATATGATAAATTTTAATGTTCCGCCATATACGGGCAAAGAAATTGATTACATGAAAGAAGCTATAGAGAACCAGAAGATATGCGGTGACGGTCCTTTTACCAGGAAGTGCAGCGAGTGGATAGAGCAAAAAACCGAAACCGCGAAATGTCTTCTTACTACGTCATGCACTCATGCAACGGAACTGGCAGCGCTGTTATCCGATATAAGCGAAGGGGATGAGGTGATTTTACCTTCATATACCTTTGTTTCTACGGCGGACGCTTTCGTTCTTCGCGGAGCAAAAGCGGTATTTGTGGATATCAGACCTGATACTATGAATATCGACGAAACGTTGATTGAAGACGCGATTACAGAGAGGACGAAAGCGATTGCTCCGGTACATTATGCCGGAGTAGGGTGTGAGATGGATACCATCATGGAAATTGCAAACAGGTATCATTTGACGGTAGTAGAGGATGCAGCGCAGGGAATAATGGCGTCATATAAAGGAAAGCCGCTTGGAACTTTTGGAGATTACGGCTGCTTTAGCTTTCATGAAACGAAGAATTTCAGTATGGGCGAAGGCGGAGCGCTGCTGGTTCGTGATGAAAAAAATATTGAAGCGGCTGAAATTCTCAGGGAAAAGGGAACTGACCGCAGTAAATATTACAGAGGACAGGTCGATAAGTATCGCTGGCAGAATTATGGTTCTTCTTATCTGCCAAGCGATATGAATGCGGCATATTTATATGCACAGTTGGAGTTGGCAAACGAGATAACGCAGGCGAGAATGGACAGATGGATTCAGTATAAGGCGCAGCTTTCAGCGCTTGCGGAAGGAGGAAAGATTGAAGTGCCGTTTATGCCTGG
>CAMWWS010000232.1 GCA_947178085.1 uncultured Lachnospiraceae bacterium
GTGAAAAGCCGTACAGAAACAATATTTCATAATATCCCCATCCGTTAATTGAAGAAAAATTGTGAAACAAAATCCAAAAGCTTACAAATCCCGCGATGTTAGTGAAAATCATGCCTATAGTTGAAATGATAAAATCAGCACGGTAGCTCATTTTACTTTTAAGATCCTGCGCAAGAATCTTGCAATATATTTTCAGGTAAAATCCCAATCCTTTTTTCTTCATCGCTTAACCTCCGTTCACGGTAATCTGCCGAAGCGATATTTTCCAAAAAATCTTTCCGAATGCCGTTATTATTATGCACCAGATCAGTTGTGTGCCAATGATTTCAAGTACTGTTTCGTATGACGGATTTCTGCTTAGCAAAAGCGTCAGCGGCGCATTATAGATTGACTGGAACGGCAGGTAATACACAATCGTTTTCAGCGGCTCGGGAAAAAATACAATAGGAACAGTCGCTCCCGACAACAGCAGTACAATAACCTGCTTCATTATGTTTATTCCCCATATTGATTCGGTGTACAAGCATATTGTTCCTACAATAAAATCAATGCTGTAATTTATCATTACTCCGAGAATTACCGAGACCGCAAAAAACAGTAAGTTTATCCCAAACGGTATTGCTCCGTGTGTAACAATAATTACAACCATAAACGTTGGCAAAACCGTGAAAAAGAAATTCGTTACAAAGCTACCCGAATATGACCAAAACAAATAGCTACGGTATTCCATAGGTTTAAGCAGGTCCAGGACAATTTTTCCCGATTGGATATTCCGCCCCATATCCCAGACCGTATACATCTCCATAAAATTGAACAATGCCGTTGCAAGCACCAAATAAATAAGAGTATCGGTGAATGTCATTCCATTTACAACGCCCGTTTCTGACGATGCAAAAATAGATTTCCAAAGAAAATATACAACTATTAAGTACAGCAAATTACCTGCTATCATAATTAAAATAGCAAGCCTAAAATTCAAGGATTCGATAATTCCCGCGCGTGTCAAGGTGAGATATTTTTTTATTTTCACTTAACTCCCTCCTCGTATATCTTCTTAATGACATCCTCGGTGGAAATTTCTTCAAGCTGCATATCGCGTATATTGAAAGTATTTTGCAATTGATTTAGCACATCCATTACCGTAGTCTTTTCCTCGTCAACCAGAATGGATATCCATTCATCATCTGAGGAAACAGACAAGTTTGCAAGCTCCTTGCGGACAATGTCCGCGCATTTTGAAAGTTTGCCGTCAACACGGATTTTCAGTGTGCGGTAAGAACCAAAAAAGCCTCTTAAATGCTCAATATCATTATCATACAGCATTTTTCCCTTATCAATGATGACAATCCTGCGACACAGCGCGTCAACGTCACCCATATCATGGGTTGTGAGAATGACTGTTGTATTCTTCTCCTTATTCAGCGCATATATAAGGTCTCGTATCTTTGCCTTCATTGAAACATCCAAACCGATAGTCGGTTCATCCAAAAAAACAATCTTCGGATCATGGAGAAAGGCAGCCAAAATATCGCTTAACGTCCGCTGCCCAAGCGACATCTGACGAACAGGTTTGTGCAGCAGTGACTCTATATCTACGAGTGATTGGTACATTTCCAGCATGTTATGATACTCGTTATCGCCAATCTGATAAATATCTTTAAGTATATTGAAAGATTCAATAAGAGGCAGCGCCCACCACAACTGGGAGCGCTGACCGAACACCACGCCTATATCCTGCGCATTTTTGGTCCTGTTTTTATATGGAATATTCCCGCCAACCAAAATTTCACCCGAGGTAGGCTCAAGCACACCTGTCATCATTTTTATAGTTGTAGACTTCCCTGCTCCATTTGGCCCGAGATATCCAATGACCTCTCCCTGTTCAATGTCCATACTGATATTGTCCACAGCGCGGACAATTTTGTAATCTCTCGAAAACAAATCCTTAATGCTGCCCTTTAACCCCTCACGGCGATTAAGCACCTTAAATTCTTTTGTGACATTTTTAATATTGATAATATCTGACATGAATATGCCTCTCTTTCAAAAATCCGATTTATCCTATAACAAAGCAGACAATGTTATATAGATGCATGAGACAAGGTCAACAATTCCTCCGCAATGCTTTTTACCCTTGCAAAGGACTCTTCGGTCAGATCCGTGATTTCTCCTTCATTGTTGGCATCGTCTACGATCTCATCTGCCCTGCTCTCCGGCTCGTGCCGCTTCAATGCTCGCATGGAGTCCACTGCCACATCCATCGTCTTGACAAACCCTAAAGTATGGCTGGTAACATCCTTGGATATCTTGAACATTTCTTTGGTATTTTGATAAATACCGTTGATAGCCTCTGACATCTCCGAGACACTTTCCTGAATACGCACCACCTGATTACGGCTTTCATCACAATCTGATGATGTATCACGGGCAGAAGAAACTTTTTAGCGTGTATAACTGCGCCGACACATAGCTTTCGCAGCCTTTTGTTTAGGGGAATGTCTGTCGGTGAGGAAAGCGTGTGTAGTAACATGCTCACCCTCAGTCAGTCGTTTGTAAAGTCGATATCATATCTTGTGCCGTGGGAAAAAAGAATACCATCTGTAAGCTGTATGCAAAGGATACAAGTGTTTTCGTCATCAAAATTATTATGACCGTTATCAATCCAAGTATGGAAGGCTTTTTTTAGTTTTTCGGCTATATCTTTATTCTCAGGTTTACCGAAATAACCGAGATTGATTCCTTTGCCATGAGCAGTAAACCAATCACCGGCAATTGCTACGGTAGGATTTTGGGTTATCTGATTCATTTTATTGGAAAGTGCATAAGTAATTATATAAAATGCGCCTTCTTCATAAAAAGCATTTACATTTCGCACATATGGCACGTCGGCATCTACGGTTGCCAGTGCTATGATATTGTCCTTTCCGAAACGCTCATTTAGGATCTTTTTTGATTCTGAAGTTAGTTTTCCCATGCTCTATTTTTCCTTTTTTTCTTTACGAGATATTTATGTTGTTAATGATCTTTTCTCCGGTTGTCATACAATTACCTCGAATAGCTTTATTATAATTCATCAATCGATAAATGTGAACCAATTTGAAAGTGTCGAATGTAAACTTTAGGGTACTAAATTCCGGATTATTGAGTTTATCTATGTCGGTGTAAAAATATCTGGAGAAAGACGAATCACTTACTGTTTCGGTAACAACCATATAATAGTATAATGGTCTTAGTATAGAAATCCGGTAGACACCCCATGTCTATTCCAAAAAAACAGGGCATTGCTCGCTTTGTGTCCTGTTTTTGTAAGCAGTCCAATGGTAAGCTCATAGCGAAAGGAGAACACAGAACAATGAACCAGCAAAAAATTGGAGCATTCTTTAAAGAACTTCGGAATGAAAAAAACATTACGCAAGAGCAGTTGGCTGAAAAGTTTGGCGTCTCACGCAGAACGGTTTCCCGTTGGGAGACGGGCAGCAATATGCCGGATCTGGATATTCTGATTGAAATGGCGGACTATTATGATGTTGACTTGCGGGAGCTGATCGATGGAGAAAGGAAGAGCGGGAAAATGAATCAGGAATTAGAAGAAACTGTATTAAAAGTAGCAGACTACAGCAATGAAGAAAAACGAAAAATGACAAAAATAATGCATTGGCTGTTCATAGCCGGCGTCGTATCATTTATATTTTTCTTTATTCTATTGTTTAATGAACCGGAGGAACCTACGTTTATTTACGGATATGCACAAGGTGTAACGCTAGGAATTCCTTTTGCAATGGTTTCGGTCGGAGCGATTATGACCGGTAAATATGCCGCGAAGATTCGTGATTTCAAGATGAGAGTGTTAGGGCGCAATATGAAAAATTGACAAAAGAATATGTAGTAAACTGGTTTCAGGAGCGTAAAAAGAACGAATGAAAAAGAAGAAAAAAATTGTAATCAGATTACTTATATCGGCGGCGGGGATATTAGCTGTGGTAATTGCGCTGCTGGGATTTCGGCTTCGTGGCAGTGTGGTGATACGGGCAGATCAGACGGCGAATATTCCCCAGAATGTGACGGCCTATAGGCAGGACGATGAGCGTTGGGCAGGCGATGCGCTGGGGGACTCGTCATTTACCATGAAGTCCTCAGGATGTCTGGTGTCCTGTATCGCGTCGGCGATCAGCATGGAGAGCCGGGATGAAGTGACGCCGGGGGAATTAAATCGGATATTTACAGAACATAGTGTGTATGACGGAGAGGGAAATATTCAGTGGGCGGCAGTTGACAGGATCGACGGATATTCCACACATGTCTATCAGGGTGTGTCGCAGCAGGAGATCGATCAATGTCTTGCTGCGGGCCACTACCCGATCGTGCGCGTGAGAGTAAACGGAGTCGGTAATTTTCATTATGTGCTGATCGTAGGCACGGAAAATAAGGATTATGTCTGCATGGACCCGCTGAAAAGTGAGTTGACTGAATTATCACAATACTTAGGCAGGGTTTATGCGGTACGGATGGTGCAGTCAGACGGATAAGCGGAATTCTCAACTTGTACGGAACAGGAATGTGTCATATAATAAACAGGCGATGTAGCAACAGATAAAATAAGATTGGAGTAAGATAAAGTATGGATACGAAAATGTATAGAAAAGATTTTTCCGGATTGGGATTTCGCATGGCGTGCAGCGCTGTGCTGATTTTGGCGATTCAGACCGTCGGACAGAATATCGTGGTGGCAATCAATCCGGATTTGGCTAATAATATGGATATTATGCTTGCAGCCACGATGGTTCCGCTGTATGTGCTGGGCTATCCGCTGGCATTCTTGATTCTGAGAAGCAAGGAGAAACGGACGATTGAGAAGCATAAGATGACACTTGGACAGTTTGTTCTGGCATTTATGATGTCGTACGGGCTCATGATCCTGGGTAATCTGATCGGCGTTTTCATTACGCTGGG
>CAMWWS010000233.1 GCA_947178085.1 uncultured Lachnospiraceae bacterium
CACCTAATATATAATGTACTATATATTAGACGCTTTATCTTATGAAAAAGTCACAAAAATCTTAAATTTTTTTTAATTATTTCATTTTTTACGTTTTTAATTTTTCCATTATCTAATTTTTCCGACATAATTTCACTTTATTTTAGCATGCAGACTATTGTCATATCCTTACTGCAATGTTATAATATTATTCATCTTATGAATGGAGGAAAACATAATGAAAAAAGATAACTTTGGAATTTGTATTAATTTTTATGCGGTACTGGGATTTGTTCTTGCTTTATTGGGACATACCACACTTGCACTGTTATTACTTGGTTTTGTAATTGTAGTACATAAGGATCAGTGGCTTATTACACAGGTTATGCAGGCATTTTTCCTTTCTATTATATCGGGAGTTATATCTACGTTCCTTGATATCCTGACCCCGCTTTACAAGATTCCGATTTTGGGCTTAGTTATTTCAGGAACAATCGGTGTAATAACATCTATTATTTCTTTGATTGTTCTGGTTATGGCAATCATAGGCATTATCAAGGTAGCTAAGGGAGCCGATGCAAATCTTCCTTTAGTAAAGGGTTTTGCTAATAAGGCATTTGGTATTGTTAAAAACGTAACTTATACACAAAGCGCTCCGCAGGACTCAAACAATTCTAACAATACACAGAACTAAAAATAGTATTTAATTAAGACGAAAAGAGCCTGAACACTGTTTATCAGCTTCAGGCTCTTTTATATTTTACTTACCTGTTTCTAAGTATTCCAACACCCTGTTATATAAATCTACAAAATTCTCCTTCGTTTCAGAGCAGGGATAAAGCGGTCCGAACAGTTCTTCCATTTCGTCTCTTGTATACTGATATTCCGTAGTTGCTTCTGCCGAATCAGGATTTTTTACATCCTTTATCTGTACATTGCACTGTGTTAAATTCTCAACCGAAGCAAACATCAGCACGGCTCCCATAAACTGCATATCTGAGTCAGCAGTACCATAGTTACCGGTCAGATTGTAGATAAGGGTCACTGTATCAGGCTGTTCATCACTCATGTAATGCATAGTAAGCCCTGCATAATACACCGCCCCGGTTGTCGGAATCACCTCAGCTATTTGGGAAACTTTCAAACCTTCTTCTATATATGGCATCCTGTTCTCCATCATGACATCAAGCATTTTCTGCATGGACTCCTCACTGACAGATAATATGCTCACACTATTAGTAAGTTCCACAAGCTTTTGATTCATCTCAGACAGTTCCTCCTGAACATTTATGCCCGCATCGGTATTGTCGGCAGCTACATACAGGTAACAATAATCCGCAGTACTCGATGGATGAACAGTTTCAGCTACAGCTATACCTATACTTTCTACGCGTTCATTCGGAAGGTAATCCGTGCTTTCTTCATATGGCAGTTCAATCCATTCTTTATCCACTTCTTCAGGTGCGGGAATCGGATCCACACTGCCCGCCGCCACGGCTGACTCAGTAGGCTCAGCAGGAATGTACACATGCTCTGTTGCAGTATTCGGTTCTGCTTCTGCTGGAGTATATTCATGTGTTGTTTCTACATTACTATCTGTTCCCGGCACACCGCCTGATCCCCCGATTGGTTCCACAGTAATGAACTCAGGCTCCGATGCAGGATTCGATTCTGTCTCTGTCGGAGTATAATCATGCTCTATAGGAGAATCTAATGGAGTATATTCATGCATCGTTTCTGAATTATCATCAATTATTATAGTATACTCGTCCTTTTCTATGATATATCCGTTTTCAATATAACTTGCCAACGCCCTATTTGAACCATAGCTTCCAATCAGAATCACTTCTTTCTCATCAGCAAGCTTCGCAGCGTCTTCATAGGACAACCTGCAAAAACGCCCTATTTCCCTGTCTGAATCCTTCTGATAAACTATAATATCCGTACCATTTTCACTACGGTAATATGCCTTATTTGCAAAATAATCAGGGAACGTAACCTGAAAACATTCCGTTGTCACGGTAAGAGCACTTTCGCCTTCAAGAATACAGGCGCCGTTCGGCTCTTCCTTAGCCTGCGTAAAGGTTAATACTGCTGCCGCGCACACTATCACAACAACCGGAATAAGCACAATCAGCAGTCTGTGCGGTTTCTTGGCTATTCTGCTGACTCTCTCCTTTACTCCCTCTATTCCGCCTGTCATGGTCGTCGCCGCACATGCAATATCCGACGCCTTGGTTTTTCTTGTAATAAGCGAAACCAGTGTTTTCCCATAGGCAACGCGTTCTTCTTCACCCAGCATTTTGATTGCAGACTCGTCGCACGCTAGCTCACAGTCCTGTTTGGACATAACCGCGGCAACCCATACAAGCGGATGGAACCAGTAAACTGCCACAATAACGCAGCGAAGCGCCGACCAGAATACATCCTTATGCTTATAATGGCAATACTCGTGCGCCAGAATGTGCTTAACTTTCTTTTCATCATCTATCGCATCTTCCGACAGATAAATCGCCTGACTCCCGGGCAAACCATACAGGCACGGAGACGGCAGGTTCTTTGCCAAATATACCGGAAGAGGTACAGGCAGCTCAAACTCTTCCTTTTCATATCTGATGCGGCTCTTGCGCAGCTTATGCATAAATACGATATTGACGGCAATCATCCATACACCGGCTACAACGATACCCAGATACCAGATTCCTTTGAAAAAAACCGCCAAAGACGGTATAAGGTCTGATGCAATGAAATCAGTAACCGTTCCATGCTCAGTTTCTGCGCTCAAAAAAGGCAGTCCGCCGGACATAATATCATAATTATCCGTCTCTTCCGTCTGTGCCGCTATTGACATCCTGTCCGCTACATTCATTATGCTAAGATTACTCTCCGGAAGTATATTCGGAAACACTAATGCTATTCCCGGAACAATTAGTCTGACTGCCACTATCAGCCACAGCGCATATTGCAGACACGCACTGATTCGACCTTTACACAACTTCCTGAGCAACGCTATACACAAAATTAATACAGAAGATGTTATAATCGTTTCTCTCATGATTAACTCTCCTTCCCTTTCTTTTCCGCCTGTTCCAGAATCTCATAAAGTTCCGCAATATCTTCTTTAGTAAGCGCTCGGTCATTTATCATGGCATTCACCATCATGCCAATGCTGCCACGGTATACTTTATTTAAGAATCCCCGCGTCTCCCTAATAGATACCTCGTTCCTTGAAATAAGCGGATAAAACTGCTTCGCACGACCATTTACATTAAAAGCAACAGCTCCCTTTTTCTCCATTCTGCCCAACATCGTGATAATTATATGCTTATCCCAGCCGGTCTCAGCCTGAAGAGCGGCTGTCAATTCGGTTATGGTTCCCGCTCCTTTCTCCCATAATACATTCATAATCTTCCATTCTCCGTCCGATAGATTTACGTTTGTCATGATAATATCCGTGCTCCTTTCCCAAGACATCAGCGATGCTTGATTCAATTTACTTCGTTTTTCTATTACATTATGTAAAATATTATGTATGGTACACTTGTGTATACCTATTATTGCACGTTGGTATACACATGTCAACCTTATTTTTACAAAAATGATGCAAAAATGATGCAATTTTGATGAAACTTTGATGCATCCCTCATGTACAATGGATATTGGTAGTTGATGTAAAAGGGGATACTGTGTAAAAATTTCTCGCGGATTGAGCAGGAACGGAGGATTATTGTGAAAAGAAACATCAAAAAAGCAAGTATTGCGCTTCTTATCATATTATGTATGGGAGTTGTCTGGGGATGTAGTTATGGACTGCAGACACAGATTCTGACCGAAAGCGAGAATATTCTTTCTATGACAAAGCAGGAGAGCAACGAATCATCGGACGATGAATTAAAAGACTATGAATCAGAAAACAGTAGCACGGAGGACAAAACCTTAAAGGACTATTCTGAAGAAGATTCGGATAACGTGAATAGAGAGCTGTTTTATAAAAAGGCAGACAATCAGGGAATTGACCGTGAAAGTGCTGAAAAATACTTTCAGACACTTCTTGACGATGATATTTTCCAGGACGGAGCCATGGAGCTTACGGGACTTATAATAGAAGATATGGACGGAAATGGTCAGAAGGACATGCTTGTTACGGTATTGGATTCAGAACAAAAGACGTTCTACGGTTCCGGCTGTCTGTGGATTTATATGAATGAAGATAAACCGTACTGCTTTGCAGAAGAGAACTGTTCATATTATGGCTGGTTCAATGCCTTCCATGCGGACATTGACAATGATGAAAATGTGGAAATCGTGTTCAGCGCACAGGGTTCGGGCTGCGGTGCTGTAGGAGACTCATACAAAGCGATTTTTAAATACAAAGACCATAATATAGTAAGAATGGAACTTCCCTCAGATCTTAACGAAGATTATGACCGGGGACTTAATGTTATAGTTTCCCAAAAACCGGAAGAAAACAGCTACGGTGCATACTGCCCCTACTTCGATGAAATCATTTCCTTTCAGGCGCTTAATTCTTTCGATCCTACTGATACCACACAGATAGTCGGTCACAATGTAAGAGGCTTTTTCGATCTACAATGTGTGGAATATGAAGGACAAAATGCGCTTCAGGTATCTGAGTATTTAAATGGAGAAGGCGGAACTGTACATTGCGTTGCTACAGCACAATTTCTGATTGTGTGGGATGAGAATGGCGAAGCAAACGTTGCAAAATGGTGGCTTGTAACAGATGAATATACCGAGGACAACAGCTGCAACAGCAAAATTGTTTATACAGATGAGGATGCTACAGCGAAGCTATGTGGGTGATATGGGTGCGGACAGAAATCAGAGCATCAGGAAGATATTGTTACAACTCAATATCAACCTGATACTCATCATCAATATAAATATATTCTACTCCATGCCTAATGCACTTCTCAAGCATTTTGGCATTATCT
>CAMWWS010000234.1 GCA_947178085.1 uncultured Lachnospiraceae bacterium
TAATTATACTGATACAACGGTTATATCCAACCGTTTTATTGACGAATATATGAAAGCTGCCAATGACGCGCAGATAAAAATCTATCTGTATTTAACCCGTATGATGAGTGCCAGACTCACTACGAGCGTCTCAGAAATTGCGGATATGTTTAATTACACGGAAAAAGATGTTCTTCGTGCGCTTAAATATTGGGAGAAAAACCGCCTGCTCACATTGGATTATGACGAGGCAAAAAATCTGAAGGGTATCCACTTACTGGATTTGAACGCTTCTGCTGTTCTTCCTGTACAGACTTCCACAGCATCCACGCCTATATGTATCGTACCAATTTCATCAAAATCAGATACTGCAGACGAAGAAATGCCGGAGGATGACCCTTATGAGAAGCCGTCTTATACATTGGACCAGATAAAGGCTTTTAAATCAGACGAAGCAGCTTCCAGATTATTATTTATTACAGAACAGTATTTAAAGAAAACATTAAGCGCATCAGAAATGAAGTCGATACTTTTTATCTCGGACAAACTGGGGTTTTCGGAAGATTTAATAGATTATCTTATTCAATACTGCGTAGACCGCGGCAAGAAAGACTTAAGATATATTGAGAAAGTTGCAATCAACTGGGCGCAGGAGGGAATTTCCACGCCTAAACAGGCTGCCCGTTATGTGCATAAATATGACAAAGTCGTGTATGACATTATGAAGGCACTTGGCAAATCCAGTACACCTACACAAACAGAAGTTACTTACATAACCCGCTGGACCAAGGAATTCGCCTTTGAATCAGATGTTATATCCGCAGCCTGCGAAAAAACAGTTCTCGCCACGGATAATCACCGTTTTGAATATGCCGACAGTATTCTGAGCAGCTGGTACAAAGCCGGCGTCCATCACAAAAGTGATATACTGCTTATTGAAGAGAATTTCCATAAAAACAGAGCTGCCAAGGTCTCTTCAAATAATAAATTTAACCAGTTCAGGCAAAATCAGTATGATTTCGACATGCTTGAAAAGGAACTGTTAAGTAACTAAAATCATTCATTATGACATATTCCAAAGGAGCATTACAGTGCCGCTGACCAATACACAGTATGATATTATACTCCGTGACTATGAAAACAGACAATTGAAGAACCGCCATGAAATAGAGCGTAAAACAGAATATGTATACAATCATGTTCCTGGTTACCTCGAATTAGATAATTCCGTAGCAACCATCTCCGTTCTGCAAGGTAAAAAATATCTTGAAGGTGATGAAGATGCAATGGAGGATTTAAAAAATCAGCTTGCAGAAATTTCCGGAAGGAAGACGCAGCTTTTGCTTGATGCGGGACTTCCCGAAGATTACTTAAAGCCGGTCTATACCTGCATAGACTGCAAAGACACCGGATACATTGACGGTAAAAAGTGTCACTGCTTCAGACAGGCTATGATTACTCTTCTCTATGAGCAGTCCAATATCCGCGAAATGCTTCAAAGTGAAAACTTTGAAGCCCTATCTTACGAATACTATGAGGGAGAGCATTTATCACATTTCAGAAATGCCGTAACAACCTGTCAAAATTTTATCAAAAATTTCAATTCCGACTATCATAATTTGTTTTTTTATGGTACAGTGGGTACAGGGAAATCTTTTTTGTCAAACTGTGTAGCCAAAGAACTTATTGAAAGCGGACATTCTGTCATTTATTTCAGTTCGGCAAGCCTTTTTGACTTATTATCCAAATATTCTTTTGATTACAAAAGCAAGGAAGAACAGAGAGATAAATACAATGATCTTTATCAGTGCGATTTGCTGATTGTAGATGATTTAGGCACCGAAATGACGAATCAGTTTGTTGCAACCCAGCTCTTTTCGTTGTTGAATGAACGCCATATGTGGAAAAAATCAACCATTATCTCCACTAATCTCTCTTTAGAGGAATTGAGGAACAGGTACTCAGACCGTATCTTTTCCCGCATAACCAGTCATTATGAAATCTGTAAATTGACCGGCCCTGATATTCGTATGTACAAAAAACGATTACTGAACAGAAAGTGAGGATTTTACAATGGCAAAGCGTGAAGAAAAAAGGAATCTGGAAACAATTCCGGTTGGTTCTCTCGGCATCATTCCTCTGGAAGGCTGCAAGTCTCTTGGAGAGAAGGTTGACTATTTTCTTGTAAAATGGAGAGCCGAACGTGAAAGCGAACACAAAGACAGTCTCGCATTTACCGGATATCAGCGGGATTCATATATATTAAATGCCAAAGTACCCCGATTCGGTTCCGGTGAAGCCAAGGGCGTCATCAACCAATCCGTCCGCGGTACCGACCTTTATATTCTTGTGGACGTTGCAAATTACAGTCTCACATATTCTCTATGCGGACACGAAAACCATATGTCTCCTGATGACCATTATCAGGATTTGAAACGCATAATTGCCGCTGTTGGAGGTAAGGCAAGACGCATTACGGTAATAATGCCGTTTTTATATGAAAGCAGACAATCCAAGAGAGCAACCAGGGAATCTTTAGACTGTGCCCTTGCCCTGCAGGAAATGGTCAATATGGGAGTCGATAACATCATTACCTTTGATGCTCATGACGCCAGAGTACAGAATGCAATTCCGCTGCACGGTTTTGAAACCGTCCAACCCTCCTATCAATTTATTAAAGGCTTACTCACCAATGTAAGTGGACTTACAATCGACAACAGTCATATGATGGTAATAAGTCCTGATGAAGGCGGCACGAGCCGGGCTATATATATCGCAAATGTTTTGGGTCTGGATATGGGTATGTTCTACAAGCGAAGAGACTATACACAAATCGTAAACGGTCAAAACCCTATTGTTGCACATGAATTTCTGGGAAGCAGCGTCGAAGGTAAGGATATGATTATCATTGACGATATGATTTCTTCCGGAGAAAGCGTACTTGAAGTTGCCGCTGCATTAAAGAAACGCAAAGCAAACCGCATATTCATCTTTGCTTCATTCGGATTATTTACATCAGGATTGGAGCGTTTTGATAAATCATACGAAAATGGTATAATTGACAGAGTGCTGACTACCAATCTCATTTATCAGACGCCGGAACTGCTTAAGCGTGAATGGTACATTAACTGCGATTTGAGCAAATATATTGCTTATTTGATTGATACCCTTAACCACGACAGTTCAATAAGCGATTTGTTGAATCCGGTAGAACGTATACATTCTATCATGGCAAGATATAGTGCAGGAGAACTGGATTAATAAATAAGTATTTTCCGGTCAGTTCGAGACCTTCCTGACCGAACCGCCCATAGGGCGTAGAAAAAAACAAAACTAAAGGAGAACAAAAATGAAAAATCAATCTTATGAAAAGGCGGTTTCTGTAAAAACCGCCAGAAACTTTTCGGTTGTTTTTGTTGCTCAGGCAGCAATGATTGCCGCACTCTATGTTGTGCTTACTTTTATAGCCAACACCTTTGGACTTGCTAATTATGCAATTCAGGTCCGTATTTCAGAAGCACTCACAATTTTACCCTATTTTACACCTGCTGCCATACCTGGTCTTGTGATTGGCTGTCTTCTTAGCAACATTCTGACGGGCTGTATCCTTCCGGACATTATTTTCGGCAGTATTGCAACACTTATTGGTGCACTTGGCACATATGCGCTTCGTAAATTTAAGTGGTTTGCGCCTGTTACACCGATTCTTGCCAATGCATTGATTGTCCCGTTAGTATTGATTTACGGATATGGGTTTCTTTTAGATGGCGTCTCCACCGCATATTGCTACGGATATTATTTTATAACCGTGGGAATCGGTGAAATAATTTCATGCGGCATTCTGGGGATGCTTCTGCTGCTTACATTAGAAAAATACAAAAACAAAATCTTTGCATAAATACACTTTGCTATCTCCAACATTAAAGCGCAGACTGGTCGGTCTGCGCTTTATAATATATCCTCGTCCTTGCCAAACAACTTTCGGGTAAAATGTATGTCAAAAAAGTTAATTACAGGGCCCAGTCCAAAAGCTGACACAAGCGTTCCAAGTCCTATTTCTCCTCCAGCTATTCCACCTGCGAAAAAACATATAAGCGCACATATTGAATCCGTAAAAATACGATGCCAGAAATAGGAAATCTTCTTTATTCTCTTTGACATAATAACAGACAGGCTGTCATACGGTGAAATCCCTACGTTAGGCGTCTGATACATGGAAAGACCAAGCCCGGTTACAATGGTTCCTATGAGCATAATAAATATCTGAATCGGGAATATTGTCGGCTTATCAAATAAAAATAGCCATAATTCATAAAAAAATGTCGTTATATATCCTAAAAACAACGCATTGAATATTGTTCCTGCGCCAATAAACTCTTTCCCTAAAACAAACTGTAGCACAAAAATAAAAATATTCAGAAACATCAGAAAAACTGCATACTTAATTCCTGCATTATCCGAGAGCGCCATGACCATACCGCTGAAAGGGTCGTTTCCTAATCCGGAAAATTTGAATATACTGATTCCCATTCCGAGTAAAGTGTTACCAAGTACCATAGATACAAGTCTTTTCCAACCGGTTTTCTTATAATATGTGATTATTCTTTCCATACTGACAACAATCCCCTTCAATCGACTTTATCATCATGACAGTTTTTTAATCTGCTGCATCCTATTTTAAATTTCCTATTTTCTCTTTCCATACTCCAATCAGCTTTTCCAGTGTCCATTGCGCATTTGCCGGACTTGTGGAAGGTAGCGGAATATCTTCCCACCCTATTTCTTTTTTTATGTACTTTTGATAATATTTATGCGCCATACCGCCATTTGTATAGATTCTTCGAATTTCGGTTTCTTTCAGAAGCCTTCCTATATCATTAGGTATTACATTCTTAATGCTACTGTCACTTGAACCGGTAATCTCGCAGCTTGCAATTACATCCCACATAGCTG
>CAMWWS010000235.1 GCA_947178085.1 uncultured Lachnospiraceae bacterium
GTCTTCCTCCCCTGTGTACCACTGAATTTCATTATCAGATATCTTCAAAATATCACAGTTTGATATCCCATAGGTAACCTGCTCCTTAGCTTCATCCAAGGACTTCCAAAGTGGAGGTCGAAGATTCGGGTCAAAAGAAATAATAGCTCCACTTTTCTTCGCCATAGCCACCGCCTTCTTGGTCGCCGCTCTCACACCTTCATGTGTCATGGATAAGGTTCCAAAATGAAAAATCTTTGAGTCAGCAATCAATTTCTCCGGAATTTCATCTTCCGTGAGCATCATGTCCGCCCCCGGATTGCGGTAGAAAGAAAAATCCCTGTCGCCATCCGGAAGCGTATGAACCATAGCAAGAGTAGTATGTACTTCTTCATCCATCAGCAAATAATCTGAATTGATTCCGACCTCTTGGATAGCATTTTTTAACTGTTCTCCGAAGAAGTCCTTTCCTACTTTACCTATAAACGCAGTTTGACGTCCAAGTTTCGCAAGCATCGCAAGTACGTTACACGGTGCCCCGCCGGGATTCGCTTCAAACAGCGGATTCCCCTGAGCGCTCGCCCCGTTTTCAGTAAAGTCAATCAATAATTCTCCCAAAGCCGTTACATCATACATTCCCATATTTCCCTCTTTTCTGCACTTCCTTAAATCAGATCATATTTCACTACATCTATTACAGTCTCACCGTCTGCATAAAAAGAAATTCCGTCAGCTGACAAATCCGTATAAAAAGTTATCGTAAGAACCTGTTCCCCGTCATTTATAAATATCTCTGCACTGAATCTGTCAAGTATAATACGCAGTTTCAGCTTTCCGCCCTTGCTGTTTACAAGGCTTCTTCTCTGATGAATGATAGCCCTTCGCGAACCTGAAAACTTCCTGTCAACCTTGATAATGGACTCAGCCGGACGGAAACTTACCGATGTACGGTATATGTCATCCTGTGCAAAACGGACTGCAAATTTCCGAAACATATTTTTTTCATCACCGGGTCTGATTGATATCTCCATATCAATCTTTCTTCCGTGAATCCCATCCAGCCTGATTGTATCCGTAACAACCACATTATCATATCTGACTTCCGTACCGCGCATATTTTCCAACTCCCGCACAGGCTTCTGGATCAGACGCCCGTTTTCAATGGAAATCTCGCGTGGCAGGCTCATCTGCCCTATCCACGGCTGTTCAGGGTCCCGCAGATTACAGGTATCCCAGTTCTGCATCCAACCAATCATAATCCGCCTGCCATCCGGGGCAAGCAATGTCTGTGGTGCATAAAAATCAATACCATAATCAATGGATTGGTCTGACTCCTCCACAAAGCTGCCGGTTTCCTTATCGTAGCTTCCTATAAGGCACAGAGTGCCGTTTCCATTATGATACTCAAAACCCTTAGGCATCATATCCTGAGGACTTGTAATCAGTACATGCTTTCCATCCAGTTCAAAAAAGTCCGGGCATTCCCACATCTTACCGAACCGTCCGTTATTCGCCGCAAGAATGGAGTCATATTCCCAATGAAATCCATCTGTACTTTTAAATAATAAAATCCTTCCGTCTCTTTGAGTAGTGCAGTTCCCTACTACGCATCGATAAGTTCCATCATCTTCTTTCCATACTTTAGGATCACGGAAATCATAGCGGCTTCCTCCCACCGGCAGGTCTTTCTCTGTCAGCACAGGATTGGCATCATATTTTTCATAGTCGTTTCCATCCCCGACCGCTAAACACTGAGTCTGGATTTCCTTAAAGCTTCCTCCCGGCTGCGGCAGCTTTACCACTCCGGTATACATAAGCAACTGCCTGCCATCCGGCAATTCTACACTGCTGCCGGAGAAGCAGCCATCCTTGTCAAAAGAAGAATCCGGTGCTAAAACTACCGGCAGGTAGTTCCAATGCAAAAGGTCTTTACTTACCGCATGCCCCCAGTGCATCGGTCCCCAGACAGAATCATAAGGATTGTATTGATAAAACAAATGATATTCTCCATTATAGAAAGAAAATCCATTCGGGTCGTTCATCCACCCTACTCTGGCTGACAAATGAAACTCCGGACGTTCTGCTGCAGAAATATTTGCTTCCATTGTTTCTTCATACTTCCTTGCTTTATGCAAAGCCTGACTTACCATGCTTTCATTCCTCCCTTTGTCTTCAATCATCTTGTGTACTGCCGTAATGACGAAAATACTACGGAATTATTTCCGGCAAACAATTTAATCGGTTTTCCGCTGACGCCATAAAGCCTCACGGTAAGTGCCGCCTCATCATCAATATAGAAGATACCGACAGAACCCTCCTGAATATAGGTGAATGAATATACTTTTCCAGGAACAAGTTCAATATCCATTTCCGAGATCAGTGTATCTCCCTCATTAAAAGTATGCTGTAATTTATTTTCACCGGGGCATATGGAAATCATTTTATATTTATCAGCTCTTCCGCTATAATCGAAACAGAGTCCGAACTCTCCTTCTCCTGAATAAATAAAGTCGCCGGTAAGCATAAAACTTTCATAACATGTAAAGACATCCACATAGCTGTACGCCGAACCGGATTCCACTAATACATGAGTATCGTCAATCATAAGCTCGCGTCTGTTCTGAAACTGTGCAGCAATATTATCTACCGGTGCAAGGATAAGCTCTCCGTCTTCTTTCTGCACCACCTTCTGTACTTCCATATTGCCTGCCCATCCTGCAACATCCTGGGTAGATGAAGCAGATTCAGACCTTCTCGCCCATCCGACCATATATGTATTTTCGCCGTCTTCTACATGCTTCGCTGCATAAAACAGCTTGCCCTCCAGACGCTTTGCCTCTGAATAAGGACCAAACTGACTGTCGGAGGCAGCATACCAGAGAGTATCATCCTGCGCTGAATAAGTAATATACCATTTATCCCCTATTTTAAATGTATCGCTGCATTCAAGATTCCAGAAATCCCCAACCGAATTGCTGAAAATGATACCGTCATAATTTACTTCATTAAGGTCAGCGCTGAGCGTATATTTCAGGATTCTTGCCACGCCGTCCTTCGATGCCGTTACAGTCAGGGAAATCGTTCCCGTATCAGGATCGTAATATGCCTGTGGGTCTCTGAAATCATTTTTCTGTCCCAGCTCATCAGGTGGCGTAATCGCCCAGCCTGATACCTTGTTAAAAGAAGTAAGGTTGTTACTCTCGGCAACCATAATCTTTTCTTTATATTCTGCTGCCGCGGAGCCGGTATGGCCGGTATAGAAGAAATAATATTTCCCATCCACCTTTACTACCGAACCGGTACCAATCCAGCCGTCCTGACCGCCATCTATGGATGCCTCAAGTACCACATCATCCTGCTCCGAATAATTAACAAAATCAGAGGTCGTCGCCAGATAAACAGAATGATTAAAGGAATCTCCCCCTTCTTTCAAATAATAAATATAATACACACTGTCTTCATAATACGGCATAGTGTCGCCGACATATGGCTGACTGGTTCCATCCACTTCAGGAAGGAAAAACATATTATATTCATATGCCTCTTCCTGACTCCCCGGAGTCCTCAGGCTTGAGAAATCCTTATCATTATCAGGATGTGTGATTTCATCCTGCGTATCTGCATCCCAGCCCGCATAAAGGGTTATGTCCTCCTTAACCTTGTCTTTGCTAAAATCCCACTTTTCAGTCAGACCGTCATCCTTATACCAGCCGATAAAAACATAACCATCCCTTGACGGCGTATCAGGCTCTGTAAGCTTCTTTCCGGAAGAAACAGTCTGATTGTCGTATTCAGCGTCCATATCATAGTTATCTTCAAAACGGACTGCATACTGCGTTCCGGATTGTCCACAGCCGCCAAGCATAACTGTCGTTGACAAAAAAACAATAGCAGAAAAACTTTTTATTCTATTTTTCATCACTATCCCCTTTTCTTCCATTTTACCAAAATTTTTCGATATTACATTTACAGAGAGGATATAAACCCTCCCTGTAAAATGTCATTCCGGCATAATTCGCCCGAATAGATATTTAGTTGACGCGCATCTGGTAAATAGTTATATTAGAAAACTCAATTGTAACTTCCCCAAGCTGCGCAGTCTCATCAGAACCGAACTGGAACAACATCTCGAAATCCATATCCGTAACAAATGTATCCGTTGTCGTAAAGCTGAATGTCTGCTCCTGCGTTGTAAAATCGATTCGTTCTGAAAGTCTCGGATCCCAATTCCCCAAAGGATTCAGGAAGAAACCACAGGATACGTTCTTATCAGCCTTTGCTGTAATCTCTACAGTATAATAACTGTCTGCCTCCAGAGTGAGCGGATTTTCGCTATAACCGCAAATGAGCTTGTTGAGCCAGTCTGTCGGTGCACCCTGATCGATGCGGTAGAAGAAGCTGCCGTTCTCATTCCAGATTGTACCTACGCCCTTCTCGTTATCTTCATCAGTTCCGTTGAAGGTCATCCATGGATAATCCGGATTTGCTTCATTTGCAGTTCCCCTGCCATATGCGGTAAATGCATCAATCGTTTTAACAGTCTCTAAATCACCCTCTACCTTACCAAAGACTACATCATCTATGACAATGCTGTTAGAGGTAACGCCATCGGAAGGATTACCAATCTGCAGACGGATAACAGGATCTTCAACTGCAATATCTGCCGTAAACACTCCGCTAACCTCGACTTCCTCGCCTGCTCCTGCTGAAAAACCATTAAAGTGTACCCTGCATGCATCGTAAAGACTTGCGCTTTCAACAAGACATGCACCGGACTGTCCGTTCTCAGCATTAATCTTAAAGCTATAATAATATTTCTGTCCACCTTCGATTGCAATATCGGAAAGAGCTATATCAGTTTTGATGCTCCATACTCCGCCGTCTGTAG
>CAMWWS010000236.1 GCA_947178085.1 uncultured Lachnospiraceae bacterium
ATATATATTCTTTGCATAAACATAATTAATTGTCTTGTTAAAAATACGACTCATAATTTTCACATGCTGCTTTTCAATTAACTTTTGCTCCTGTTCATCCTTTTTATCTCTTTTCTTTTTTATCAAAACCTCTACAGCATCTTTTTGATCCATCTGATTTTTTTCTAACAAATCTTCGATTTCTTTTCTCTTCTCTCTTTCTAATCTTATACACTTTTTTCGACAATATGATTCGGCACTTTCGTAAGATGGTCTTTCAATCTGTTCTTCCAACTCTCCCAAACAGTCTAAATATTCTTCAGCGATCCGTAATCGCTTCTCAACCCATCGTTTTCTTTTCTCAAAAAAGTTCTTATCCTGCCAAATGATATACAAATATAAAGGTCTATTATCTTTTCTTTTCCTGCCAAGCATTTGAATAAATTCTACTTCTGTATCAGCCAGCAAAACAAAATGATTTAATTTTTTGTCCTTTAAATTAATGCCATTATCCATAACAGACGTTGAAATAATAATGTCCGCTTTTTCCATTGTACCTTTTTCAACAATTTCATCTACTACTTCTATTGCGTTCTCATCCTCTTTGTATTCCGCTTTAATCATTACTACTGTATATTGCGTCTCTTTTTCCAATTTCTTTTTCAATTTATTGCCAAATTTTATACTGTCAACAAATATAAACCATTTACCATTATCTTCCTCTTCCTTTATAACCTCTGCAATCCGGTCTCTGCTTGCCAAAATGTTAATCTTATTTATATATGAATAGTCTCTTTTTAATGTATAGTCAAACTGTGTTTTTCCAAGTTCTAACATTTTACTGACAGCCTCACGATACATTATTTTTTCCTGACGGTCATATAAAATTCCATAACAATATGTACTGCCATATTTCTCCGTTTCAATGGTATAATTATATTCATCTCCATATTCATATATTATATCCCACTTTTCTCTTTTCTCATTATCCTTTATGATAACTGATTTTATATCATTTATTGTTGCAGACATAAATATTCGTATTTTATTTGCAAATTGTTCTTGAACAAATCGAAAAGATAATATTGTATTCGTATTAAAGTTTGAATCAGCCAAAAAATAGTGACATTCATCGCATACTACATAATCATAATTTTTATATTTGTCAAGAAAATATGCTGAATCACTTTCCCCATTACATTCTATTTTACATATCTCTGACTCAATAGCCTGATAGGTTTCAATTGTAATCCAATTCTTAATTTCACGTCTTTGCTCATAGGGTATATCTCTGAATTCGTTTTCTATCTGCGCTTTAAGGATTTTACGGTTTACCAAATACAACAATTTCATTTCCCTACTTGAAACATATGGCAATAATACATTTAATATGAAATGTGTTTTTCCACTACCCGTAGGTGACGAAATAAAAATACAATTGTCATTTCGATACTCCTCCATAACAATATCATTTTCCTCTTCAAAGCGTTTAGATAACTTCCCCCACTCTTCATACTGATTTCCGATTTCATCCGTTACTGTTACCATATCTTTATTCTTTACCGTATCCATATAATATCAATCCTCCATAAATGGAAAATGGAAATGTAATATATTATGTGTTTTCCATTTTCCATTTTCTAAATAATATCATGTATTTCGATATAATAAAAGAGAATGTTACAATAAAGTCATATGGTAATGTCAAACTATGTACTATAAGTAATATCAAATATTTAGTTCTAATAAAATTAAGGGAGCAAAATGCTTATTCCTCACAATGCTTTAAAATTTCAGCTCCCCTCATTTTATTACTTTCCAAACTAATACCCATCTCTTAAAATATGTACCGTCTTAATTTACCTTTATTATTTCTCGTTATATTGATTTATCACAGCCATTACTATTGAAAAAATCCCAACTGCAACTGCCTTTATGATTTCCTGCATTTACAGCATTCCCCCTTTCAAAGTTGTTAAATAGAATACTTAAAATACTGCTTCCATTTTTAATCGCATATCCTAACCTCATCTGCCTCCGCATCATAATAATACAGTGAATACGACAGGATTTCCTCTTCCATCAGCTGCGTATCATTGACTTCCCTGATTATCTTTCTGAATTCTTCACAGTTATCCGTATTCTCCGCAGGCAGAAGCAACACCTCATGCACAGATGACGGTATGATATAGAAAACGCTCCCCAATGTATACGAAAAATCCTTCAAAAGGTTCGGATACAGGATACATACAGCTCCGTCTGTTCTATGCCTGTTGCTGAGCACATACATTGGAATGCCGGATTCCAAGTCCTCCATAAATACGCCACAGTCGGATTTTTTATCGGCCTTTTCTCTCTGCATGATCTCACAGAGCATTTCTTTCATGCTCTTTATCTCATATCCGCGCAGCTTCGGCGTGTTTTCCTCTGCCGCCCTGTAAAGCTCCTCCACCGATACGCCCCACAGCTTAAGGTGCGCATTGTGTATGAGGATGGTTGCCGTCCCTATTTCTTCATTTTCCACCAGGCACTGGAATACTATGGACAGATCAAGGAATTCCATGTGCGGCAGATCCTCTAAAAGCTCCCTGTTTTTATCCGTATTGATCAGCTTATATACAATGCTGCCCCTGACATCCTTATAATCCAGAAAACGCTTTATGTTCACTGTATGCCTGTTTCTTCTGCAGATATCCGCCACATGATCCGCCGCGTCCGCAGGCGTTGTGTTTCCTTTTTTATAGGTATCGTAATAACCATTCATGTAAACTACAGGTGACATGGACGCATCATCTTTTGTCACGCACAGTCCGGTATAGGTCACTCCGTTATTCTTATCCACCTTACGCACTGTAACGCTGTAGCCTTCTCCAAGCCGTTCTTTTACGCACTCTTTTACATTTTCCGCAAAGCTCTCTATTTCCATCTGTTTTTCCTCCCTCCTGTCATGCCACGCCTGCCGGTTTTGTTTTTGACAGGGCAACCATTACTTTATTGTAAAGTTCCTGCGGCATTTCCTCCGGATCTGTGATCTTATACCTTTTTTGTACGTTTTCCATTGTTACGCCTGTCCGGTCCAGTTCTGACTTAAGGGAATCCATCTGTGTCTTTGATATTCCCGATTTTTCCTGCTTCTTTCTGCCTGCGCCCCCTGCTTTCAGCTCGTATACGCGCTGTCCCTTTGCGTTCACAATGGCAAGCCCAGTTATCTCCCTGTCGCTGCCGTACTCAATGGAAGCAACCGAAAAATTCTCACTGCAGCAGTATCGGTCGCCGCGTTTCTGAATGTCCGTTTTGTCCGCAGGGATCCAGATAAAGGGAGCCGTATAAAGCTCTCTTCCGATGCCCCAGTTGAAACAGGCACGCTTAAAGCTGTCTGATGCCTTCGACTTCTCCTTTTCGGCATGCCCCGTGGTTCCCACGTCCTGTTTCGCTATCCACTCTCCCGACTCCTTGTCGCGCACTTCCACGGTACAGTACAGATTTCCGTCTATGCACTGATGGCTCCGCTTCCAGCCGAAAGGTCCGAATATTTCATCAAGGATTTTCTGGTCAACCCTCGCGTCCTTGTACAGTAGAAGGCTCACTCCTTTGTCGCTGACCAACGCAGCGCGGCATTCAATCTCACTGGCTTTCAGCAACCTTATCATATCCGCGTTATCTTCCATGGTCATCCCCCTCCTGTTCCTTTGGAATTTCCTTCACCATATTTTCAATCTCATCTTGCACATGGCTTTCCATCTCCCTGTAGCTGCAGTCGTCCTTCTTAAGCCATGATTCATACAGCTCTGTTAAGATATTTTTATGCTGCAAAAGTCCTGACAGGACATGCACCGGCATTTTGTCCGCTTTTTCCGCTAATATCTCATAAAAATTCACCATGGCGTCAATCTCGTAACACCTGCCAAAGATCTCGGCATTGGCACTGCTTAAGACAGATGCCTTATATGCCTGGTATTCCCCGTACACCCTCTCTAAAAAATGCTCTTTCACACAATATCTTTCCATAATTTCCTGCCTCCGTTTGCTATGCCGCTTTGACCTGAAAACGGCGCGATGTTGACACTTTTGCATAATCCCGGTAGATTTCCGGCTTTTCCAGTTTTATTCTCTGCGTGTCAAGCCTTGTGGTCTCCACGCTGCTCCACGATACCCTGTACCTGCCACTGGCGGCAAACTCATTGTCCTTCATATAGAGCTTTACCTCCTGTTCTATGCGGCTCTGCTCTTTCTGCAGCCTGTCTATCTCCTCCAGAATCTCAGCCCTGCGGTTGAGCTTTTCATCAAATCCTGGCAGACTGACAGAGCTTCCTTTCCTTACCGGACCAAAATACCCGTTCAGCAACTTATCGCACGCCTGGGAGCCGTCCGGTGGCGGCATCACGCCTGCCATGACATGGTTTTCCCAGAAGTCCTTTTCCATTTCGATCAGACGGGAAATAAGCTCATCATTCCATACAAGTTTACGGTATACAAACTCCTTTCCGAGGATTACCGCTGCGATATACCACACGCGTTTACCCGTTACCGCCATGTAATGACAGCACTGCATGACATAGTGGAGCGGAATGCTGCCATCCTTCCATTTATCCGCATTGTATGCGCTTGCCGTCTTGCACTCAAGTCCCGCATCTTCACCAACGATAAGCCTGTCAATGTCCGCTATCATGAACGGATATTCCAGGCTCCGGTACATATAATTGGAACGCCTGACCTTTAACCCTGTAGCTTCCATGAACCTCTGCGCCACATACTCCTCAAGGTCATGCCCCTGACGGACGGCTTCATTGTCCAGTTCCTCAATCTCCCCGCTTGTCTTGTCATGAAACAGCTTCACCGGGCTGCTGTACGGGTTCAGTCCGCAGACCGTTCCCGCATCAG
>CAMWWS010000237.1 GCA_947178085.1 uncultured Lachnospiraceae bacterium
CTATATGAGTGCTTTTTACTCCGGGGGCTCATCACACATGCAGTAGGATTACACCGGGTTGTGGTGCAAGGATTTCTGCGACCGCCATAGCGCTTGGCTCCTGAATATAGTAAGCTCCCGCTTCATGAAAGGCATGTTTTCCTGGCTGCTCACTCTTCCTGTAATAAAAGCCTTCTTCAGTCCATGACACCGGTTTAAGTTCAAAGGGCATTTGACTTAGGAAGATGCCTTTGCAATTATGTGCAGCTTTTAATGGGTTAAAACGCAGACCGTACATCCGCTCCTTATCATAGGATGCAATAAAATCCTGATATTCATCCTGCAATAATTTCTGCATTCGTTCCATAAAGCCATGTGGCAGAATCACTCTGTATTCACTTTCAGTATTTTCAGTTTTATCCAGACTATCAGCGTAATTCATTGCATTACCTTCCATAATTATTTATGTTGACTGTTTTTTCACTAATGTCGCTCTGTATATATTATTGCATGAAAATGTATAAATTGGAAGTATAGCTTGAATTATATTACATGACTGTCTATAATACTTATTGGTGCGCTAAAATTTGCAAATTGGCTAAACAGCCTGAAAAGAAAGGAAAACATATGATATCACAATTTTGTATTATTGCAGCTATTATCATCTACATATCAATAATGGTTTATGTAGGTATATCTTATTCAAAAAAGAATACGAGCATTGACGATTTTTATCTGGGAAACCGTAAGCTTGGTCCGTTGGTTACCGCAATGAGCGCAGAAGCCTCCGACATGAGCAGCTGGCTTTTAATGGGTCTTCCCGGTGTAGCTTATCTGTCAGGTATAGCAGACGCAGGCTGGACCGCAATCGGACTAGCCCTTGGAACCTATGTAAACTGGCTGATTGTATCCAAAAAAATCCGCCGTTACACAAGCAGGGTTCAAGCTCTTACGCTTCCTGACTTTTTTTCTAAACGTTACGGAGACGAAAAAAATATATTAACATGCGTAGCAGCACTTATTATCATAATATTTTTTATTCCATATACAGCTTCGGGATTTGCAGCATGCGCCAAACTGTTTAATACGCTTTTCGGTATGAATTACATGGCAGCATTAATCATAAGCGCTGCTATTATCGTACTTTACTGTACTCTGGGCGGATTCCTTGCCGTAAGTACAACCGACTTAATACAGGGCATTACGATGTCCATTGCCTTAATTATTGTAATATGCTTCGGTATTTTTACGGCAGGAGGTCTTAGCAATGTAATTGAAAACGCAAAGGCGCTTCCCGGATATTTAAGCATGGTACAGTCTTATGTACCTGCAGACGGCACAAGTGTTCCTTACAAGACCTTAACAATAGCATCTACTCTTGCGTGGGGACTTGGATATTTCGGGATGCCTCATATCCTGCTTAGATTCATGGCGATTGAAGATGAGAAAAAGCTGACATTTTCAAGACGCATTGCCAGCATCTGGGTTGTCATTTCCATGGCTATTGCAGTATTTATTGGTGTAGTTGGTTACAGTATGTCCAAAGCTTCTGTAATTCCAAGCTTAGAAGGCAGCAACTCCGAAACTATTATCGTACAGATTGCTTCCGTTTTAAGTAAATACAATATACTTACAGCATTACTTGCCGGAATAATTATCGCCGGAATTCTTGCTGCAACAATGTCTACCGCTGATTCCCAGCTGCTTTCAGCGGCCTCCAGCATCTCACAGAACCTGCTGCAGGATTTCGGTAAGAAAAAAATTGATACAAAAACCTCTGTAAAGATTGCAAGAATAACAGTTGTAATCATTTCAATAATTTCTGTTATTTTAGCTTCAAACCCCGACAGTTCCGTATTCAAAATCGTCTCCTTCGCGTGGGCAGGGTTCGGTGCGGCCTTTGGTCCGGTTGTACTGTGCGCACTGTTCTGGAAACGTTCAAATAAATGGGGTGCCCTCTGTGGCATGATTACCGGCGGTGCCATGGTATTTATCTGGAAATACGGAATTGCAAAGTTAGGAGGCGTATTTGCAATTTATGAACTGCTTCCGGCATTTATTCTGGCTGCTGTTGTTAATATTATCGTTTCGACAGTTACAGCCGCACCATCCAAAGAAATTACGGATACTTTTGATAAGATAAACATGAAATAATAAAAATAACGGAGGGAGACATGTTCTCTTCCTCCGTTTCTTATTGCTTTCCCAGTGTGCTTCTTTCACCGTATTTATTATAAGAATCCAGTAGATATGACGTATTTACCTGTATCTCATATACTTCCTCTTTAGTTATGGCTCTGGTAGCCTTTATATCCTGCTTTTTTCGATTCTGACTGCTTCTGCTGTCTGTTTTATGCCCCATTCCTTTCATAAGATTTTGCATGAATTTCCGGAGTACGCCTATGTATTTACGAATAATCAGTTTCCGCTTATTTTCAGTCTGCTCCTGTTCGTCAACACTTGTTATTTTATTTGCCTCATCATCGTGCACAATAGGTATAAATTGCTGCATTGCCTGCATTTCACCGGCATTTACCGTATTGATAACAGTCGTCGTTATAATATCATCTGCCTTTTTAATATCACCTGATATTTTAACTGAATCAGACTTCACGTTTTGACTATCCTTCTGATTTCCCTTCGCCATACTGCTTTGACCGCCTGTTCCGATTCCCAGACCTAAGTCATTTATATAGCCGTCAGGAAAAGACGGCTGTGCATTCTGCACACCCGTCTGTGATATACTTTTTCCCTTGTTGCTTCCCGCTCCTGAACCTCCGCCGTCCAGATAAACTCCGCCAAGAAGCTTTCTATTTTTTACTGTTTCATGATTATGAAAGGCACTGTTGCGCCATTGAATCACATGGTACTGAACAGGCTCTTCCGAATGTATATGGCGCATTTTTTATCCTCATGAAAAGAAATTGAAAAAACTACCGCTTGAGCCAAAATTCCGTAACAAATTGCTATAAGAATTATTTACCAGACTGTTTAAGCTGGAAACAGCACTGGACTGCACATAAGCCGCCGTAGTACCTGCCTTTGCCGCAAATGAAGAACTGCTTCCCCATGCTGACTGCAGCTGCTCAAGGCTTGCACCCTTCAGTGCTTTTTCATCTATAGCAAGTGTACCGTCTGAACGTTTGGTAACTCCTGTTGCCTGTAATGCATTGCGGTGCATGGTTGCATACGAGTTTAACTGATTCAGATAACTGTTGTCAACTCTGCTGGTTCCATTTCTCAGATTTTGTACCATATTATTGTACTGGTTTACAAATTCTTTGACCTGCTTCGTTACTTCCGTCGTATCTCCGCTTTCTTTTGCCTTGGCAAATAAAGAATTATCTCCGGAACTTGTCAGTTTGGAAGCCGCATACTGCACATCTCCTGCACTGCTCTTCATGTTCTGGTAAATATTCATTGTACTGTTTGCTTTGTTTGTCCTGCCGGCAGTCGGCGTATTTACCAGATATCTGCTTGCACTGGTTTTGTTTGAGCGGCCAAACGCACGTCTTTTGCTGCTCGCAGACTTATTGGCATTCATCAAAGCATTCATGTAACTTCGTGAAATTCTCATATCCATCCTCCGTTCTTACTTAGCTTTCGATATACTCTAAGAATATTTTCAATAATTATATCGAGAGTTATTCCATAAAATAAAGAGGTTTGTAACCAAGCACCCTGTTTCTGTCATGAATAGCCTAAAGCCTTACATTACATAGCTGTCTGAATTAATCAATTTAGTATCCGCAAGCTGCTTAATGCCATCTAATATACCGTTTGAGCCCCCCAGTAAACCGCCGAGTAAACCTTTCAGTCCACCTTCTTCTGACTCATCATTTTCATCATTCTGCTCTTTACCAATTACAGCAACATTGAAAGATACTGCCGCCACTGCACTTTCCTGTTCTTCGCTGCAAATAACATTAGCACAATTGTTAATAACAAGCTTTTCCAATATCATTTCTGAAGTAATGTCATCTGATATTTTAAGCTGCGCAACATTATGGACTTCTACACCTTCCGGAGAATCATCTAACAATTTCCTATCAATCTTAGCCATTGGTAAATTTGAAATCTTTCTGTTGTTTTTAATAATCTCGATATCCTCAAACTCCACATTAATACTTCGGAAAGCTTCTTCCTGTTCTGCTTTTAGACTGACAGTTCCCTTTATTATCAGCTTCTCTATCTGATTGCAAAATGCACTCAGGTCTGCATTACTGTCAACTTCCACATCACCGTATACGAATATGTTACTGCCTTCATTACGGACAAACTCTTCATTAAGAACACTGTCACCATACACAAGCTTCATCCCATCAGGAACAACAATAAATTCTACGCTTTCATCAAACATTGGAACACAGTCTTCTATTTTACATTCCGGCAATAGCAATGTTTTTGTGTCAAAGTGAACGCCTTTACCGGCAAGCTTTGCAATATCAACGCTTATATCTTTAATAATAACGATTTTTCTCACATAATATTTACCGCCTTCTTTTGCACGAAGCGGAAAATACTTGTCAATTGTAAATTCCGGATCCAGCATTACGCCATCACCCGGATAGGTCTCAGTAGGACCGTTTACGCTCATCCTGCCCATAAAACCTTCAAGGCTCTTAGGATATCTGGCGGGGCCATTTACTATAATTCTATCATATTTTTTCAGAATTTCTTCTGTTCCGGGATTTACATTAAAGGGACCGTTAACATACAAAATGGTATGCCCTGCAGCACCGCTGTTTTCCGTATCCTCTACATTACTGCTGTTTCCTGTAATCTCGTATGGGCCGTTTATCGTTTTTATATAAACCGCCATATGGTCGTCCAGCTCGATGGTAGTGTCGCAGTGCATGGTAAC
>CAMWWS010000238.1 GCA_947178085.1 uncultured Lachnospiraceae bacterium
AACAACTAAAAGAAAGGCTGTGTGCTATTATGGATTTTAAGAAAAAATCAAAATTAATTACTGTTAGCGCAACTGTTTTCACTATTGCGGTTTGTTTCTGCTTCTTAGCAGTCGGTGCATATGCAGCGCCTTCTGTTGATAGCAATAGTGCAGTATGGGAGGATGATGAAATATTCAATGAAGTTTTGACAGAAGACGGTGTTTACTATATCTTCTGCGATGGAGCAGGGGAAAATGATAAGCCGCAATCTTCTGTTACAGATGGATGTGTCAAGTTTGTTCTTGTTAGGAAAGACAGTTATACTTCTATTGGTCCTTTCAGCAACTTAAGCACACTCACAAAGGATGTTAATAAACAATGTGACTTTATGATAAAGAGTGGCACAATTACAGAGGAAGAAAAGAAACAGGTATTGGATATTGCTCAAAATATTGAAAATAACATAAAATCTGTTGAAAATTTTATTAGTAAAGTCTGGAATCCCGATTGGTATAGGAAGGTTAAAGATTTAGACTCTGACTTTGACTGGAACGATAAGGACGTGGATGATGACTGGAACTTTGACTGGGCTGATGAGTTTACTGAAGATAAATGGAACTTTGACTGGGACGATGAGTTTGCGGACGATAAATGGGACTGGGATTGGGAGGATGAGGCGCTTTTGGAAGAGTATGCAGCTTATGGCATTGAAAAAGTGGATAATTTGTTTTATTATCAAGGTGAATTGGTGTATATTTTAAAAGACCAACGCCCTGACAGCTCTTGTTATTTGCTTGACACAAATTCAAAAGGAACGGTAAGCATCAAGGTTGTCCATAATGAAGAGGGTAAAATTACAGGTATCTCTTATATGACTGATGAAGAAGTGCAGGAGTTAATGCCAAAGTTGTTGGGTTCGTAAGTAATCAATACCAGAGAGTGAGACAGATTTCTAGGTCTTAAATGTTAATTTACACAGTGGGAGCATATCATACGTTAGTATGAAGCTCCTTTTTGTATTTTAGGAAATTACGCTGCCGCGCGACGATTATTTTCAGCAAGTAAAAAGGGCAAGCGAAAAGTTGAGAATTTTACTTGCATCATTTCAGGAAGCATGCTATAGTAACCACAGAGATATCGTATCAAATTCTATGATACTATTTTCTGTTATTGTAACAAGGAGTCATGCTTAATTCTAAGAATTTCAAGCAAGTATCCCAGAAAAATTTAATATGAAAGAGCATGGGATATAGAAAATCATAGGACATTTTTTGTATGCCATGCCGGAAAGGAAGGTATATGAATGTCCCAGAAATTTACCAATGAAAAAGTAAAGGACAGCTCCAGTAAGATTATTTTTAAAGATCCCATTTTATGTGCACAGTTTTTAAGAGGTTATGTTGATATTCCAATATTAAAAAGTGTAAAACCTGAGGGTATTGAGGATGTATCAGAACGGTTTGTACATATGTTTGCAGAGGAGAGAAATTCGGATGTTGTTAAAAAAGTTTACATAGAAATGAATGAAACACCGTTTTTTCTTGTTTCTCTTATTGAACATAAGTCAGATGTGGATTATAATGTAGTTATGCAGATATTGCGTTATATGGTCTTTATATGGGAAGACTATGAAAAGGAAATGGAAAGGCAGCATAGAGGAATCAGTAAATCAAAGAGTTTTAAATACCCACCTATTTTACCTGTTATATTTTATGATGGTGCGGATAACTGGACGGCAGCGGCTGAGCTTCACGAGAGAATTCTTTTCAGTGATATGTTTGCGAAATATATTCCGGATTATCTGCTTAGTATCATTGCACAGGTTGTAGAAATTTTGCTTGTAAAATTAAATGTGCCCATAGAAGAGTCAGAGGCATTTACAAGGAGGATTAAGGAGAGAAAGATGGGAGAATTATTAGCGCACTTTCAGGGCTGGGATGTTCAGGCTATACGTAAAGAATCAAGAGAAGAAGGAATTGAGAAGCTGGTTAAAGCAATGAATGTAGTTATTGATTCTAAAGAAACTGCAATGCGGCAGCTGGTTGCTCAATATGAATTAAGCGAAGAAGAGGCAGCAGAAAAGGTGGAAATGTACTGGCAGTCATAACTATAATTGGAAAGAGTATAAGCAATGGATATTGATAAAAGAGCTAAATACCGCTTATATAGGAGAGTATATATGAAAAGAAGACTGTTAAGCGCGATTATTTTTGCTGCGCTTCTTGGATTGGAAATATGGATTGCCTTGTATGTGCATGATAGAATCGTACGGCCGTATATTGGAGATGTACTGGTGGTTATCTGCATATATTTTCTGGTAAGGACGGTTAACGCGCGCACGCGCCTGCTTTCAATCCCTGTTACGATTTTTGCGTTTTGCGTGGAAGCAGTACAGCTTACCGGGGTTTCGGAGATAATTCCGGAGCCGTTTTCGACGATTGTAGGAGGCACTTTTGATCCGGCGGACCTTCTATGCTATCTTGTGGGCGGCGTGGTGTGCTTCCTCATAGATAAAAAATTTTACTTAAGATGTATGGAACCAAAATGATTTTTCAAAACTTTGCGGATAGTCTCATCTCAAAATTCCCAAATGAACAATAAGTATTATAATTTTGTTGACAGACAGACAAAATTGTAATACAATAACTGTACTATATAAAGCAATACAGATAATACAACCAATACCGAACCGATATAATCAATTTACATGCTTTTAAAGAAAATTTATATACAAGGAAATGGAAGGGTGAGCAGCATTCAGAACGAGGGAGGACTTAAGAATGAATGATTTAAAAAAATTATTCAAAAGAGACCGGTTTTACTGGGGAATAATGACTGTGGTCATGACGTTAGTAGTAATTTATATGTTGGTGAATGTATATGGTTTGGAACATAAATTATTTCACTTAGCGGATTACTTAGAACGTTCGCAATACCTGAATGAACTTTGGAATACCTATCCGGGATTCAATACGGACGGTGTACATTTTGAGATGATTCCATATTCGTTTTTGGATTATATGGTGGGGGCGAACGTAATAGTGGCACTTATTGCGCAGGCGGTCAAATTGCTGACACAGGAGACTAAAAACCGCACAGAAGTATTGCGTACATTTCCTGTAAAGTCACGCAATTTACTGACATGTCATTACCTGAGCGGATTGATTATGGTAGGAATTCCTCTGTTGATACAAACAGCGATCATCAGACTGGATATACTGTACGTAGAAAAGAACACGGATTTTATTTTTTATAATAAAGAACAGCTTTGGATTTATGCCGGAAAAGCAGTGATTATATTTATGTTATATTATTCTCTTCTGATTGTTTGCAAAAAGGTGACAAACCATGTTCCGGCAACCATCTTTACCTTTGTTATGGCTAACATTGCAATAGAGGTAATATCCGGTTATTGTTTGGGCATGTATTATAACTTGGCAGAAAACAACATATTCAATTGGGTATTTTGGGTAATTTTAACGCTCGTTTTAATTCTTCTCTCATATATTGCGGATAAGAAAAAAGATTGTGCGAGAAATGGATTTTATGCTTTTCCTATTGTACATTGGGTGATGATGGGAATAGTATTCGGAGAAATGTTTTTAACATTTTATGACGTATTTGAAAATATACCCCAAGCAGTATCATTTCTTGTGGCGATTACAGCCTCCATACTGATTACTGCCGGAGTACATTTTATCGCTAAGCCAAAAAACTGACAGGGTTCGGACTAAAGTGGAGCGGATTCATGAAATTGTATTTAAAGCTGCTAAAAATAACATTTTTTAAGTCAAAGGATACCAAATGGATTATCGGTGTAGCCTCCTTTGTAATTGCCATGGTTTCCATGCTTCTTACTTCTGCTGACAGTATCAGGGCAAGCTATTTGCAGGCAATTAATCAGATGCCGCAATACGATTTTGTACTGGAAGAACTGAATTTTGAAGAAAAAAATAAGTATACGGATATAAATTTTTGGCAAGATACTGTGGAAGATATCGGATGTAGTACAGATATATTTATACTGGATGTGCCGGATAGTCCGTTTTATTTTTCGGTAACCGGTTTAACGGGAAAGTTTCAGGATATCTATAATTTAGATTTACAAGAGGGACATTATCCGGAAAATGAGCAAGAGATTGTTGTGGACAGTAAATTTATGGACAATATGGAAGATTATTATGCCATAGGAGATGAAATCATTCTGTCCGCTTTTTCACCGGAAAAGAAGGAATATTTTGATATAACATATAAAATTGCAGGAGTTTTTGGAGCAAAAGCTTCAGATGGTGAAGAGGTTTATGCGTTTTGTACAATAGAAGGGGCGGAAAGCTTATTAGCCCAAACAGAGCAGAATACTTCTTATCGTGTGATGGTGACGGCATCAGATGTGGAACAGGCACTTTCACATATTAGAAAAGACAGTGAAAATCTACAAATCCATTTAAACGAAGCAAAACTTGATATCTCCGGTGAACAGGAAACAGGTGGTAAGGGGGCAGTAAAGGTATTTCAGGCATTGGGAGTGATGATTGGTTTAGTTTCCGGTGCTCTGCTGTTTAATATGCTTCAAGTAGCAACAGGAAACAAGATTCAGCAGATAGGAATGCTCCGATGTCTGGGATTGGATAAAAAGCAGTTGTATAAGTCATATCTGTTGAATTTGCTCATGTACCTGTCAGGAGCAGTGCTGGGAGGATTTTTATTGTCCGTGTTGTTGGAGAAGACGATTGGAAAGTTGATTTTTCAGCGTTTTTTAAAGGGTTTTAATATGTCAGATTATGTGGAACTGTCATTTCAGGTTAGTATAGAAGCCTTTTTACAGGCGACAGCTTTGGTGGCGGTTGTTT
>CAMWWS010000239.1 GCA_947178085.1 uncultured Lachnospiraceae bacterium
ACATTACTTTTTCTGAGCATATCGGAGAAGCCAGACGAAAGAAAATAAAGTATAATATAATGAAGGAAATTAGTGAAGAACTTGGTATGCCAATTTCAAACTGGGACAGGATTGAGAGCGATAAAGATTATAACTGCTATATATTTCAATATGAGCCTTTAAATACTTATATGGAAAACGGTTTATCAGAAGGCGTTAAGGTAGAGATTTCATTGGCATCTTATTCTTTTCCGACAGTAAAGGTAAACATAGACAGCTATGTAAGACAATATTTGACGATAGATAATAGGGATTTGATTGATGAGTTTGGATTAGAATTGTTTGAAATGAATTTGCAGACAATCAGCAGAACATATATAGATAAAGTTTTTGCCCTGTGTGATTATTACATGCAGGGAAAATCAAATAGATATTCCAGACATTTGTATGATATATATAAGTTAAGAACGCATGTCATTTTCGATGAAGAATTCGTTAGATTAATAAAGGAAGTCAGAAGCCATAGGGCAAAAATGATGATATGCCCCTCAGCCAAAGAAGGTGTGAATGTACCCGCACTGATACGTGAATTTTGTGAAAAAGATTTTTACAGACAGGATTATATCAGTATTACGGAATACTTTATTGATGATATGGTCGAATATGAGCAGGCAATAGAACAAATTATTTCTATAGCAGATAGCGGCATGTTTGAGTAAAAGTTCAATCCTAATACCGCGTATATATCTGAGGTGTATAAATATAGTTACAAGAAGGGAGCCTCCAATATGATAAACCAGGCATTAACCATGCACCCAATCTTTTTCGACCCAATTAACAAACAGGTAGAAATAGAAGAATTCGGCAAACCGGAAACAATCAGGTACATAGATGACCCATGCGGCGTCAGATTATCCGAAGACGGCGCGGTTACATTTACGCTGTATGCGCCAAATGCAGACACTGTAGAAGTTGCAGGTATAACCGGGAGCTTTCCCAATGAGAGGATTGCATTGGAAAAGGATGATAATGGATACTTTCAAAAAAAGGCAGAAGGGATAAAGCCGGGGTTCCACTATTTTAACTGGTATGTAGACGGAGTGCAGATAAGAGACCCCCAAAGCCCGATTTGCTTTGGTTGTTTTGAGCCTATTAATTTCTTTGAAATTCCTGAAAAAGATGAAGATTTCTATTTTTTAAAGGATGTTCCGCACGGTGATGTGCAGATAAGAAAATACATGTCAGGCGTCAATTCCCATATGAAGACATGCTATGTCTATACACCTCCCGGCTATAGCAATGATTCGGAACGGAAATATCCCGTACTTTATATCCAGCACGGTGTAGGGGAGAATGAAACAGGATGGATTTGGAACGGTAAGCTGAATCTTATTATGGATAATCTGATTGCGGCAGGCAGCTGCAAGGAAATGCTGGTGGTAATGTGCAGCGGATATGCATTTAAGGAAGGGGAGGATCCCGTATTTTATCCCGGTGATTTTGATGCGGAACTGACGAAGGACTGCATTCCGTTTATAGAGAAAAATTTCAGGGTAATCAGCGATAGGAAGCACAGAGCTATGGCGGGATTGTCGCTTGGTTCTGCGCAGGCAGCCCTGACGGTAGGAAAACATCCGGATTTATTTGCCTATCTTGGCGTTTTTTCAGGTGTGGCTGAAGAACCTGTTGAAAAAATAATGGAAATGGAAGATAATCGCCCAGAAGTAGTATTTTTATCCTGCGGTAAAGGAGAAACCGAACTTTTACGGAATCTGGAAAATATTTCAGAGCAAATGAAGGAAAAGGGTATAAACTGTATTCAGAAAAGTTATGAAGGCTTTCATGAATGGCATGTATGGAGAAAAAGTCTGAGGGATTTTGTCAAGTACTTATTTTTGAATGAGAATTATTCTCAGGTATTGATGGAAGAACGAACGGCGGAAGAAAATTCAGCGAAAGAACAATCGGAGACAGAAAATGTGAGAGCAGTATATTCCGAAGTTCAGGCTTTAAAGCAGCTGAAAGAAGAAAGCATTCTGTTCTTTGACCCTGTATATAAGCAGGTTATATTTGCAGTTGACGAAAAGGGAAGACCGGCAGGAAGATATAAAGATCTCCCGCATGGAGTGGAAGTTACTGCGCCCGGACAGGCGGTATTCAGGATGTATGCCCCCGGTGCAAAAACGGTTGAAACCGATATTTTCGGAATCGGACGTATTGCACTTAATAAAGAAACCGATGATTCCATGGAAGGCTGGTGGACCGGCAGTAAATCAGGTATTTCTCCCGGTTTTCACTATCATGATTATTATGTAAACGGAACCAGAGTCCTTAATCCGCTAGCGCCGACCGGATACGGGGCTTTTCGCGGCATCGGCATGTTTGAAATGCCGGAGGAGGATTTTAAGAAATACATTCCCTCTGATGTACCGCATGGCTCTATACATATGAATTATTACAAATCGTCTCAGACCGGAAGATATAAACTGTGTTATGTCTATACGCCGCCCGATTATGACAGGAATCCCGACAGGCGTTTTCCTGTGCTGTATTTACAGCATGGAGGCGGAGAAAATGAGATTGGCTGGATATGGCAGGGCAGACTTGATAATATTGCCGACAATATGCTTGCAGACGGCAGGATGCAGGAAATGATCATTGTAATGAATACCGGATATGCATTTCGCCCTGACGGGAGCAGCCACCCTTCGCTCGGCTCCTTTGATGAGGAACTGGTCAATGACTGTATTCCGTTTATTGATGAATATTACCGCACGATACCTGACAGGGAGAATCGTGCTATGGCAGGGCTTTCTATGGGAGGAATGCAGACTCAGAAGACTGTATGTGAGAATCCGGGACTTTTTGCATGGGCGGGAATTTTCAGCGGAGGGCTTACCATACAGGATCCGATGGGAGATTACAGCGGTATTTTGCTGGACAAAAAGGAGTTTGAAAAGCGATTTAAGCTCTTGTTTGTTGCCTGCGGTACGCAGGATGCTTTCTATGCTGCAACGCGGAAGAATATGGATAAGGTACTTGAATGCGGCATCGCGCTGAAAACCTTTGAGGAGTATGGATACCATGATTGGACTTTCTGGCGGCATTGTATAAAACGATTCCTGCCGATGCTGTTTACAGGAACCGATTAAGTCACTTTTTTGGACTGGGGGGGGGTAATTTGGGCAGGATATTTCTTCATATGCTGTGTCCTGTATTCCGACGGCAGTATACCCATATATTTTTTGAATTTCTTAGTAAAATAATCAGGGTTGTTGAAGCCGGATAATTCGCTGGTCTGTATAACGGGAACTCCTTTTTCAAGATATTCCGCAGCTTTTTTTATGCGTACTTTATCAAGATAGGTATTAAAGCTTACTCCGGTTTCCTGAAGAAACAGTCTTCCCATATATGTGCTGTTATAACCCAAAAGGTTTGAGAGTGTATTCAATTGAAGAGGCGATGCATAATTCATGTCGATGTACTGGCATATTCTCTGACATGGATTCTTTCTGGAGGCAATTCTTATATAAGCAACGGCTTTTTGGAACTGGTCGTTTAAATATGAAATACTATCGCACAGATACCGGTCATACGATATGCGTGATGCAATCGCCTGTCTGTCGGACATTTCAAATTCCAGCTGGGGATAGTGCTCTATAAGCGTGCTGACAATCTGTGAGTAACAATTTATAAGTATAAACCTCGCGCTGTCTCTTGGCGGTTTGCGCAGAGCCAGAAAATCGAGCAGCGATAAAATACATTCTTCAATTTCGGAGCCTTGAAGCAGTAATATATGGCGTATTATATTCTCGGTAAAGTCTATAAGATTCCAATCCATCTGATGTATTCTGCCAAGCCGTTGTGACAGGGAATCTGCGTAAAGGGTTCTGTTTTGTATCTCTTTATAATAGTAAAGATTATGTTCGATTTGCTGAATCTCATCATAGAGAGAGCTCAATTCGGTATGAGAGCCGGCCTGCGAACTTATAATACCTAAAAGAAATGCATACTGCGGATAATCTTCCTGACAGGTTTTTAACTGTTTTTGTATAAACTGCTCCTGACTTAAACTTGAGATAATAAAGACCAGTTTTGTTTCGGAAAATACGACAGAAATACAGTTTCTGGTAAGAGCTAAAGCCTCCTGCCATATATCGCCCTGATATTTTTTTTCGGGCAGAATAAAAGAAACCAGCCGGTAATAGTCAGAATCCAGTTTTATATGATATATAGATTCCATTTCTGTGACATAAGCCATGCTTCCGAGCAGTATGCTGGATAATACATTATTCTTTGACAGTCTGGCGGATTGATCGTAATAAATAGATACGAGCTTGCTTCTGTAAATATCATCGACGGCGCGTGATACTGCATCCGCCAGGTCATCAGGGTCTGCCGGCTTATCAAGATATGCGGTCACTCCGTAATTTATAGCCTTTTTGGCATTTGTAAAATATGTGTCTTCGCTGATGATGATGAATTTTCCGGTATAATCTTTTTTCTTCGCTTCATGTATAAAATCAATTCCGGACATATCGTTCAAATTGATATCTAAAAGTATCAGATCGGGATTCTCCGAATCTATCAGCCTGAGAGCGCCGCTTCCGTTATCGGCTTCAAAAAAATTTGAAAAGCCGTAACTGCTCCACGGTATAATCTGCATTAATTCCTTTCTGAAAAGGGGTTCGCTGTCAATAAACAATACCTTCATTTTATCTTTTCCTTATTGCCTTTTTCTGTATTTCTTAATATTATCAGATTCTGTTTGCATTGTCCAATTTATTTGAAAGCGTGACCGAAAATTGAATGTATAATTTTTTCGGGTACATGTAAAATATGAGGG
>CAMWWS010000240.1 GCA_947178085.1 uncultured Lachnospiraceae bacterium
GAGCGGATCGGAGTTCAAACAGTCAAGTATTTTGCTGCTCCGGGGGATCCTATGTATGGAAGTACACAACAAAAAGCCATTCAGGCAGTTAAGAATGCGATTGATAATAAAGTAGCATCTGTCGTATGGGGAATTGATACCGGAGAATTTGGCATTATCTATGGATATGATGATGAGGACAAAGTTTTTTTCGTAAAAGGAATAGGAAGCTCAAATACAGATTCAAGTCTGCCTGTATTGTATAAAAATCTAGGAAAAACTTTCGAATATGCGCCTGTTTTATACTGCGAAATTCCGCAAGCCGCGCATGAAGTAGAACAAAATCAGGCTTTCATGAACTTTCTGGATATATACGTAAAAGAAATGAAACTAATCTCTGAAAATCCGGAACGCGCTTATGGCTTTGCCGCATATGACATGCTTATTAATGCTGTTTGCGAAAAGACTATAAACGAGTTCGGTCTAAGATACTGTACAGGAATATATTATGAGAGAAAAGAAGCAATTTTGTTATATTTGCTGGAGCGGAAGAAGGAAGATTCTGATTATTTGCTGTTGCAATTAATTGATTCATTTAGTGAAACAGTGCGGCTGTACAAGAAGTTAATGTATGATATCTTACAGCAGGATACGGGTGGATGGAATCATTTATCTAAACCGGTCAGCGAAGACAGTTATTCGGAAATCTTAAAGGTACTGCTTGAAATGAAGCAGAGTGAAGAAAATAGTGTTACTGTTGCGGGACAAATTTTAAATTCGTCTGCCAGTTGAAACGACTAGTTAACTTTTCATATTGACATTCAACAAGCTGTTCGATATAATCATAATACATAGAACATATGTTCTATGTATTTTTTCTGGATAAGTACGCAGGATTAACCATACTTATAAAAATATGCTGTCGGAAGGAGGTATTAATGTGAAAATAAATAAGTGTGTTAAAGAATCTTTTATAGTTATTGGTAAGGAGGGCTCCACATCGGATGGTGAGAATTTTATCCAAACATTATGGGATAACGCCAATTCTCATTTTGATGAAGTTAAGCATTTGGCTAAGAAAGATGAAAACGGAAATATAAGTGGAATATGGGGTGCAATGTCTGATTTTTCACGTTCTTTTAAACCATGGGAAGATTTTAGCAAGGGACTTTATCTTGCAGGAGTGGAATGTAATGATAATGTGGAAGCTCCCGATGGTTGGACAAAGTGGATTATACCCGGTTATGAATATATTTATGTAGAATGCGAAAACAGTGATACATTTCAAAAGACGATAGAATATATGAAAGATAACAACATTCCATTAGCTGGTGCGGTTCATGATTTTACCAGTCCGCAGACGGGGAAGAATTATATGTACTTTCCTATTAGAAAGCTATGAAAAATAAATCAATAGAGTTTTTGTTAAATAATGCAGGACTGGTAATTCAATATCGTCTGAGAAAAGAAATATTAGGTAATATTTCTGCGCAGGAAGAGAAGCGATTCTTAAATGAAATATATGAACTTTCACATTTTCAGTTAGTTCAGAAGTATGTGAAACCGAACGGATATATCGGAAGCGGTATGCATAGCTGGGATAACTGGCGCGGTACAGTTCTCCATGAGACTCCATTGCAGGATGGCGAAACGGCCGCCAGACTGCTTTGCTATTACGCAATTCCTAAGGAACACCCGATTGTGGCAGATTTTGTAAAAGCGATGCGTGATGAGAAGATTATAAAACAGGAATTTTCCTATATTCCACCGGAGGCTGAAAGATATGATAATCGATTTATCGGCATTCATAACGGCAACTGTCTTGGTGCGTTACTGTACACGATGCAGGCAATACTTGGGTATGGTGATGAGTATGATGATTTGATAGAATTTCAGCAGATTGCACTGAAAGGCTTCGAGCGAATCCTGCAGATATCGTCTTTAGATGAAATTCTGAAAAAGAGAAAGGGAACGGAGAAGAAATATAAGCTTCCTTATATTGAGTCAGATGAATATTTTCCGAATGGCTATACATTAGAAACATTGGCATATACAAAGGCATGGAGAACAAAGAAAAATATTCAGATGCTCGTAGATGCATTTAACCATATAAACAAAATTATGAAATCGGATAATCAGATACATGTGAAAGTAAAAAGCAGGTATTATGCACCCTGCTATGCGCTTGTGACGCCGATCAGGGCATTTGATTCGAATTATATTAATATAATCAATTACAGAAGAATTTTAACGGAAATTGCAATGCTGGGAGTTGGGGATAAAGTGGGCATTGTGAAAGAATCCTTAGAAGCAATAGACGCTGTAACAAATGATGATGGAATACTAAAAATGAACCTAACACAGTTGCACAATAAGCGTTATTCGCCGATGAATATAAATTATCCTACGCCATATGTTGATGTAAGATTGGAAGAAAATTATAAGAGTGGTTATGGACTGGACTGCGATTTGACATTTTGGGCAGTACAATTTAAAAATCTGGTTGAAGCAGCAGGAAAATGAATTGATTCAGATAAATTCGATTATTTTCGGGATGCTATCCGGTTAATAAATTGGCCGGTTTTTAACAGTATGACGGTTCATGCACCGTTTTTTACAGTTCATGAATTTTATCTAATATTAATTAAGAAATGTGATATAAAAAAAGTGAATGACAAGGATAATAGAAAATGGAAAAAAATAATTGCAGCCATCTTTTGAGAACGATAGGAGGGACTTAATTGATGACAACACTTGGTGCAACCTTATATATCAAAAATACGAATGAAGCAGTTGTATTTTATCAAGAAGCGTTTGGGATGACATTAGGTTATTGCGAGAAATTTCCGGATGGAACATATATGCACGCAGAACTGCAAAAAGACGGTAAGACGATATTTACTGTCAGTGAACACAATAATGAAAAGCTGGTTCTCAATATGTATTTGCAGGTGGCAAGTAGAAATTCTCCGATTGTGAGTCTGGGGATTAATCTTGCGACGTATAATGAAGTGGAAAAAGCATATGATTATTTGATGAAAGAAGGTATTGCCTATAGGGAAATCGGCGAATTACCATGGAGTAAATGCAGTGCGGATGTATTAGATAAATTCGGAGTATATTGGTACATATATATGTAAAAATGATGTAGATAAGATACATATCAAAAAGACAGAAATACTTCATAAAAATATTTTAATCCTTACTAACATATTGCTGTTTACACAGACTATATAAGTGAAAAGTATAGTGACAAAGCGCTTATAGCGCTGCACAAACTTGCAGGCTGAGAAAGGAGTATTGTCATAAAAATGGAAAGAAAGAAGATTGAAATAGTTCCGTATCTGCCGTTTAACGGTAATTGCGAGGATGCGCTTAATACATATATCAGTGTGTTTGGCGGCGAAATTAGCTATATGTCGCACTGGTCGGAGAGTGAATATGATGTGGAACCTGAACAAAGAAAAAAAGTGCTGCATGCGGAGTTTACAATTGGAAATGTGCGTATGGCGGCAGGAGATAATGTTGATTACATAGAAACAACTACAGATGTAAGGTTGATGATTCATTTGGATTCAAAGGAAGAGGCTTTGCGTGCTATTGCTGTATTGAGAGAAGGCGGAAACGTACTTTTGCCATTTCATCAGTGTCCGACTCCTGATGCTAATGACTGTGAGGCCATTTTGACAGACCGGTTCGGAGTCACATGGATTGTTACCTGTCCGAATACGGTTAGCAGGACGGAAGGTGTGGAGAACGCAACGGCAAAATTATAACATATAAGAAAATCGGCTTTCAGTATTCATAATATTGGGTTATAATAGTAACATAAGTAACAGGAAACAATAATTTTATGAATGCAAAGAAAGGCATGGTTATTGCTATTATGAAAAACAGTTTTTGCCTGAAGTCTGATACTGTAAAGATTACTCCGTCGAATATGGAAGATATATGGGAGTCTGATTGGATTATAACTTCAAGAAAGGACGAGAATGAACAGCTTGGAACGGCATCTTTTGCCGGAGAAAAGCTTCTTGGTGCTGTTCCGCTGAATGTGGAGCTTATGCCGAAATACAGAAACAGGGGGCTTGGTACGGAAATTATCCGTATGATGGTAAACTGGGCGTTTTTGCACAAGAATATATTTGAAGTTGTATCCAAGGTGGAGCATGAAAATGATAAAGGTGTGAATGCGCTACAAAAAGCCGGATTTGTATATCGCGGCAATGAAGAGAATATTGAGACTTATACTATCATAAAGGCAAAACCTGTATGGACCGGCGTTTATATAATTGTCGGGGTATTTGTCGGATTGACTTTGGGAATTGTTCTGAACAGTTTATTAATGGGTTTTGTAATAGGTATAGCAGCCGGTCTGTCTGTCGGTGCAATCATGGATAATAATGCTCTAAAATATCGGGAGAGCGTTACGGGGAAAAACGAGCATCACGTAAAGCATTCGAAAAGTTAAGCCGGAATTAGTTTCAGGATTACAGCGGGGTTGAAAGTGTCACCTTTACAGACAGAAGATTTCCATCTGTTTCCGCACTGATACTTCCGCCCATAGCTTCTATAAGCTGTCTGCATATATAAAGTCCGATGCCGCTCCCTTTATTTCTTGATTTATCCTGCGTATAAAATCTGTCGAATATGTGCGCGGCGTCTACATAAGTATTTATCGGATTTGATACGGTTATTATTGTCTGCTCATCTTTCTGACAGATATGAAAAGTTATGTCTCCATTTGCATATTTTACCCCATTTGAAATTAGGTTTTGAATTACTCTGTTCAGCATATTTGGGTCGGCGGAAACGATAACCGTCTTATCAAAATCCTCAAAAT
>CAMWWS010000241.1 GCA_947178085.1 uncultured Lachnospiraceae bacterium
CGGTAGAGGATATTAAGAAATTCGGTATGATTCCGGAATTTATCGGCAGACTTCCGATTATTTTTACATTGGAAGGTCTGGGTAAAGATATGATGGTAAAAATATTGAAAGAGCCTCGGAATGCAATTTTAAAACAGTATCAGAAGCTGCTTGAGTTAGATGAGGTCAAACTGGATTTTGACGAAGGCGCCTTAGAGGCAATTGCGGATAAAGCATTGGAGAAGGATACCGGAGCCAGAGCTTTACGGGCGATTATTGAGGAATTTATGCTGGATATCATGTATGAAATTCCTAAGGATGATAATATCGGGAAGATTACGATTACCAGAGAGTATATTGAAGGAACAGGAGGACCTGTTATTGATATCAGGAGCGGAATGGAGGCTCTCGCATATAATAATGGTAAGTAAAATTAGTGTAAAGAGCAGATAAGAATGACTTGTAAAGAAGCAATCCTCTCAAATGCATATGCAGATATCATATTAGATTTTACTCTGCCTAACGAATTTCTGTCGAGGGTAAATATAGACTACTGCTTCCGCAGAATAGATGATGAATTTGGAATTGTGCAGATAGAGAGACAGAAGCTTCCGGAACTTTCTTTAGGAATATATAATTATGCATCTATTCCTAAACTGTATGGACTGATGCAGACCTTTCAGGCGGAAAATCTGATTGAGATGGGAAACATCCGAATACAGAATCCGCCGTTGTCGTTGCAGGGAAAAGGGGTTATTATTGGGTTTATTGATACAGGTATCCGTTATCAGCTGGATGTGTTCAGAGATGAAGAGGGAAACAGCCGGATACTGTCTATATGGGATCAGACTATACAAGACGGAGAGCCGCCGGAAGGTTTTTTATACGGGACTGAATATACACGTGAGGAAATCAATCAGGCATTACGAAGCGATACCCCGCTTGCCATAGTACCTTCAACAGATGAAAACGGACATGGAACTGCGATGGCATCAGCTGCAGCAGGCAGCATATTAAATCAGGGACTAACGTTTCGAGGCGCCGCGCCGCAGGCTGATATTGCTGTCGTGAAACTTAAAGGCGCTAAAGATTATTTGAGGGATTTTTATGTTATTAACGATGATGCGGAGGCATATCAGGAAAATGACATAATGGAAGCAGTCAAATATCTTGAACAGATGGCAGTTGTATTCAAAAGACCGGTAGTTATCGTACTGGGTATCGGAACCAATATGGGAAGTCATACAGGGGCTTCCATGCTGGGGGCATATATAAATAAGGTTGCATTAAAAAGAAGCAGGGCAATTGTTGTATGCGGCGGTAACGAAGGCGATAAAGAACATCACTATAGTGGAACGGTGCCTGCTCAGGTAGAATTTCGGGTAGAGGAAAATACAAAAGGTTTCTGCATGGAATTATGGGGCTGCCAGGTAGATACTTATATTGCTTATATTCGGTCACCCGGCGGAGAAATGACACCTGTTATTGATTATCGTAATGAGGTTGACAGGGAAATTACGTTTCTATTTGATAAAACAAAGATTTATGCGGGAATAGTGCTGGTGGAGCAAAGGTCCGGAGATGAGCTTATCTTCTTGCGATTTGAAGACCCTACACCCGGGGTGTGGAGTGTGATTGTGTCGCCTTCGGAACAAGATAGACTACGTGGAACTGGCTGCTTTAATATGTGGCTTCCGATTACGGAATTTATAGATGGAGCAGTAGAGTTTCTGGAACCAAATCCGGAGGTTACATTGACAGAACCTTCTAATGTGGAAAATGTCATTACAATATCAGCTTACAATGGTTTGAACGGAAGCTGGTTTCCGGAATCGGGAAGGGGATATGCCAGAAATAATATGATAAAACCCGATTTGGCAGCACCCGGAGTAGATGTTTCAACAGCTCTTGGAAACAGAACCGGTTCGAGCCTGGCTGCAGCGCTTAGTGCAGGTTGTATCGCACAGTTTATGGAATGGGCAATCGTAGAACAGAATGCACCATTTATAGAAAGTGTAGGAATTAAAAGTTATTTTATTCGCGGAGCTGTCAGAGAGAACAATATTGTATATCCTGATAAAAGATGGGGATATGGGAAATTGAATATAAACGGAACATTTGAGACATTAGCACGAACTTAGGTAGGGGCATTAACATGATTTATGCGGTATTGGCAGCAGTAATTTTTCTGGCGGATATGGGAATTAAGAATTGGGTTGAACGGGAGTGTACTGAAGGAGAAGAAAGAAAAATCGGAAAAGGTCTTTTACTTCTGCGTAAACACCATAATAAAGGGGCGTTTCTAAATGCGGGAGAGGGGAAAAGTAAACTTGTTGCCTTTCTCTCAATCGCCTTGACGCTTGCGATGACAGTGGTATTTCTTACAACATTCAGCTTTCGTGGGAGCAGACTGCTGAAAACCGGATTGGCTATGCTCTTAGGCGGTGCATACAGCAATACCTATGACCGTATACATCGGCGTTATGTGGTAGATTATGTTAGCTTTCCGGTAAAGAATGAGGCTGTCAGGCGTATAATCTTTAACATTTCCGACTTCTGCATTATGATAGGAGCTCTCTGTATGGTGCTTGGAAGCGCATAAAATAAGATGCTGTGAGTCTGACCTATGCAGTGATTATGGTGCCGCTTTTACCCCGAATCGCATCTGATACGGTTTCCAACGAGGTAATAAGGACGCTTCCTGCCGGGTTAGCTTCAAGATATGAGATAGCAGCTTCGATTTTCGGAAGCATAGTTCCTTTCTCGAATTCTCCTTTTAATATATCATTTTTTGCTTCTACGATAGTCAGATTCGTAATCGGAGTCTGGTCGTCTTTTCCGAAATTCCTATATACAAAAGGTACGCTTGTCAGTATAATCAGCTCGTTTGCTTTTAAGTCGCCTGCCAGTTTGCCTGCGATGGAGTCTTTTTCTATTACGGCGGAAGCGCCCTTTAATATGTGATTCTGTTCAATGACAGGGATACCGCCGCCACCGCAGGCGATAACAACCTGACCTGCATCCGCAAGTGTACGGATGGCGTCAATTTCTACGATATCAATTGGCTTTGGAGCCGCCACTACACGGCGGAAGCCTTTGCCGGATTCTTCAAGTACATAATTACCTTTTTTTATCTCTATTTCTGCATCTTCCTTTGACATATATCTGCCGATAACCTTAGTCGGCTCATAGAATGCTTCATCGTAAGGGTCTACCGTGACCTGTGTCAGTATGGTGCTGACAGCTTTGGAAATGCCACGGCTCAGCAGTTCGGTACGCAGCGCACTCTGAATGTCATAACCCACATAACCCTGACTCATAGCTGAGCAGACACACATTGGTGCGGGAGTGTAATCAATGTAAACACGACGAAGTTCGGTCATAGCCTTGTGAATCATACTGACCTGAGGACCGTTGCTATGCGTAATAGTCAGCTGATAATCTGCTTCTACCAGATCCGCAAGCGCTTTTGCAGTTATTTTTACGGCATCCCACTGCTCTAATGTAGTATAACCTAATGCTTCATGTCCAAGAGATACGACTGCTTTCTTTTTGCTCATAATAATACCTTCTTTTCTGAATATGCGTTTATTATATCAAAAACCTTGAAATTTGTATAGAATGAAAGTTATATATTTCATATATCAAAAGCAATTGTAAAATCAGTCAAAAAAGCAAGCAGATTCAGGTTGACAGTTTTATCATCAATTAGTAAAATTATACTATGGGGAAATTTTAATGATATACGATTTCGCGAAAACTATTTAATGTAAAAGCACAAATGCACAGCGATAGGGGTGATATGCATGGCTGACTTGAAATCTTATCAAAATATGTCAATTAATCAGATTAAATCTGTAATTGATATTATGCAGAAGGCAACCGACGGATATCTTTACATATTTGATTTGACTGATGATGTATATTTGATTCCGGAAAGATTGAAGGAGCGGTTTGCATTTGATGATGTACGGGTCGAAAATTGTACAAGAGTAATACGAAAAGTAATATATCCTTCGGATTATGAAAGATTGGTGGAAGATATCAGAAGATGCGCTTCCGGGAAGCAGGATATACATGATATGGAATATCGCTGGGTTGACAGGGAGAACAGGGTTATCTGGATCAACTGTCGGGGAACGATAGTATTGGATGCGGACGAGCACAGACTGCTTGTTGGAAAAATCATTGAAATCGGAAAGAAAGCAAAGGCAGACAATGTTACAGGACTGCGCAGAGAGGTGAGATTCAGGCTGAATGCGGAGGAAATCTTAAGAGACAGACCGGAATCCATTCGTTACTGTATGCGTATCGGCATAGATAATTTTAAGGAAATCAATGAAAAAGACGGAACCGAAGCCGGGGATATGGTGTTGTTTGAACTATCAAAATGTATTATGGATACCGTGGCGGAAGAGGTTGATGTTTACCGGCTTGTAGCGGACGAATTCATGATTATGGATGCTTTTTCGGGAACTGACGTAAATCCTGAGGAGATTTATAATAGTATTAAGGCAAAGGTTGAACAAAAAGTAAAGCAGAAAGATTACAGCCGGTTCTATACGATTTCTGCGGGTATTCTCGATAAGAACTTTATTGGCATGAACAGTGAAGATATAATGATGCTGTCAGAGTTTGCACTTAATGAAGCCAAGAGAAACGGAAGAAACCAGGTGGTTACTTTCAATCAGGACGATTATGATATTTATCTGGAACATCTGAATATACGTAAGGAATTAAGATTGGATATATCAAATAATTTCAGGGGATTTCAGATATATTATCAACCTATCGTGGATGCCGAAAGTTTTCAGATTATCGGTGCAGAGG
>CAMWWS010000242.1 GCA_947178085.1 uncultured Lachnospiraceae bacterium
ACTAAATACAAGGTGGGTCATGTCAGAAAATACAGAATATTTAGACAATTCTTTAACTGCTTCCATTGACTGGATTGCATTTACTTCTACTATAATTCCTGATGTCAAAGAAATGATTTCTTTTTTAGGTTACTCGGAGACGGATTTCCTGAAGCTGCCCCGGGGTGCCAACGGATATAAGAAGATGTATCGTCACAACGGCCATCCTATCACTATACTATCTGATGGTAATGAAGGCATGGGCATCCACGTTGTCATTACCGGTAGCGCTCTGCCGAATCTTTTGGATCACTTCAAAAATTCGATAACGCTTGTTACTCCATTTAATAATGACGCAGTTCTGCTAAGCGATTTTAACAATAATGTATTAATTGAGTTTCTGCAGCAGGTTAAAAGTATCGGCTGGTTTACCCGGCTTGACCTTGCTGTAGATGATCACGGCGCTAATTTCTTTGATGTTTCTGATGTTCGTGATTTCTTAACCCGCCAGGAGGTTGTAAGTAAGTTCCGTACTTACCGGGATGTTTACGAGTCTACGTTTACCGGAGAAAATACCGGACATACTATATATTTTGGTTCCAGACAAAGTGAAGTGATGCTGCGTGTTTATGATAAGCAGCTTGAGCAGAATAATAAATCTTCTGATCCGGATAAGGTTATTAATGAAAAATGGATTCGCTGGGAATTGGAGCTTAAGGATGCACGCTCGAATATTGCTGCTGACTTTCTGATCCAGCGCAAGCAGATCGGCTGCATCGTTATGGAAGTGTTAAACAATTATGTAAGATTTATAATAAATGATGACTCTAATCGCTCCCGCTGCTCTTCACACCCTCTCTGGGAAAAGTTTGTCGGTGCGGTCGGCAAGCTAAGATTGTTTGTTGCTGCTGCCGAAAAAACTATCAGAGATAAAAAGAGATGGCTTATCAGACAGTGTATGCCGACTATTGCTGCAGTTATTATCTCTGACGGTGGTAGTTTCGATATTATTACGCAGCATTTTGATGATGCAGTTCTCCGAATGAGTAACAACCTGCGTCATCTTGTTACGGAAAAGAATCCGGATTGGGTAACAGATTACGGAAATGTATTTGCATAGCTATCTTGGATTTTGTAAATCTGGCGGCCGTTATCCTTCCGGTTCCATTAAGTTTGACCGGGCAAATTTTATATGATTCAGTATATTACATATGTACCGATACAGTAGAATGGCCTGTTTGAGTGGGTTCGGTAAAGGTGTTACCGGACCTGCTCAAACTGGTGGAGCTGATACAAAGGAACGACCAGAGAAAGTGATTTTTTCGTTAAAAAAAATTAGGTATTCCTAATTTTTTAGGAAAAATTGCTTTCGGCGGAAGAGGTTGTATCAGCTCCACGCAGCCTCACGATCTATTATGATCCTTTATCCAATCTTGGAAACTGATAACTCCGTGCTGTTTATCCGTCCATGCTCCTGTTCGTATTGCTCAATATATTGCCTTATTATGCGCTCTAACTGTTTGCTTACTGGTCTATCTTCTGCTTCCGCAATTATTTTTACTTTTTTCATTAATTCGTCATCTATTCTTAATGAATATGACTTGTTCTTGTATTTTCCCATAAAAGACCTCAACTAAAATAGTTATCTATTGACATCTACTATTTAATATGATATCTTTTAGTAGACATCTATAGATATCTATAGACATCTATAGTTTTATTTTCTCCTCTGCAGGTCGTCACAATACCCCTATCGTCTCGGCCTGTGGAATTGGAGATAGTTAGATTCATGATATCAAAGGAAAAGGAAAAAAGCAAGGAAAAGGAAAAGGTGAATGATATGAAATTGAGGGAATTAATAAATAAAATCAATTCATGTTATGCTTGTATATCCATTAGCGGATTTTGCGATGAGTATCGTGACGGGGTTGACTATTTGAAATGTGAAGACTGGTATAAGAAGGCTCGTGACCGTAAGGTGCGAAATTTCTCTATTATCGGCTTTGACCAGTATAGTTTTGAGTTATCTATTGTTCTTGATGACTAAGTTGTTAATCCGGATATTCCGGAATGACATATAAAAGTATCAAAGTATTTCCATTCCTTCATAATCCGTGTATTGTCCGGTGGAAGTTATGGCGCTTACTCCGTATTCTGCGCTTGTGCGATAACAAGGGTAACTGTAAAGTATGTGAAATGGAAAGGGAAAGGTAAGTAAAATGGAAAGTGTAAAATTTCAGGTACTTGGTTTTAAAAACTTGGAAAGGAAGTCTGACAAAAAGAAAATGACAATTTTGGTCACTGTTAGTCAGTGCAGTAAGGATGACAATGCCAGAGGTATCTATGGAATGAAAGTAACAGAATTCTTTTTGCCGGATGAAAAAGTCGGAACGCTAACTCAGGACTGTATTGGTCAAGAATTTAAACCGGAGTATGGTATTAATGGCTTTGGACGTCCGCAGCTTTCTAATTATTCGTTTGTAGCATGGAAGTGATCGGAATGGATGAGATGGAAAATGTAGAATTTATTCCAGAGGATGAGACTGAACCTAATCTGTTTGAAGAGATTCCTGAAGCAGAATCAGAAACGGAACCGGAAACAGAATCAGAGTCTGAAGCAGAATCGGAGTCTGAAGCAGAAAACACTGAACAGGATCCTGAGGAACCGGCAGAAGAAATTGAGCAGGAAGAACATCTCCAGGACTCTGAAGCGGAACATGACAATACTATTACTGTCAGCGGAAATGTCATCATTCTCCCGGACGGTTATAAACCTGTAGAAATGCAATCAGAAACGCAATCTTATGCTTCAGAAGATATCACTGCTATCATAGAGTCTCTAGAATACCAGACGGATATTATACGTGGTGGTATTGTAGTATTGGTGTTTTTTCTTGGGCTTATTGAAGGAATTCTGGTTGTTCATGGGTTCCGACTTAGGAGGGTATGACATTGGAAGCGATAATTCATGATGTTGTTTACATTGGATCTATGGGCGCAGGTATTGGCTGTGGTCTGGGATTCGTTGTAATAATAGTCGACTATGTGCTCACGAGTGTTTTTTCAATAGGTAATTGCGAAACAAGTTCGCAATCTTGATTCCAAACAAGGAAGAAATCCTGCGGAGCAGGATTTCAAGGATAAAAGGGGATGATGGCAAAATCAGGCACACTTTAATAAGCCTTATAACTTATAAAGTTGGTAAGTCCTAAACTATAAGTGGCTTCAAGCTGCGGATGTATTCGTGATGGTTTATCTTGTCTGCAAGAACGACAGTTAGCAGTTGAGTGATGCCTGCAAGAATCAGATCAGCATGCAGGGTCTTCTCATTTTGGGTCCGGCGTCCTGCAAGACAGAGATTCTCTTTTGTGTGATTGATGTTTCTTTCAACGGCGGTTCGTATTCTGTAAGTATTGTCCCATTCCACGCTTCCGCGGATGACACCGGGATAAGCACGGAGATTCTTTTCCGGGTAGATATAAACCATCCGCCCGCATTTAGAAGAAGTGCAGGGATTATCACAATTACACTGCCGGAAAGACCTGCGGGTATCAGGGTCATAACCCCATCTCATTTTGGGACAGACAAACTTAAAGGTCGGCAGTCCACTCCTGAGATTGGATTTGCTTCCTTCCGGCTTCATGGGAAGGGAGGAATCATGAGGACAGCAGGGGATACCCTGTTCATTAATGGTATAATCAACATTTTCAAGATGAGACCTTGCGTTGAGTGGTATGTAAGCTTTAGAGAAGTGGCGGTTGTGCCCAAAGGTATTGCCAGTAAGAAGCGCTTTGTAAAGCGCCACTGTATCAAAAGCAGCATCACCAAGAAAGACTCCCGGATTAATTAGTGGATGCTTGTCAAAGAAATCCTTAAGAGTGGGGATAAGAAGTTTTGAATCATGGACACACTTATCTTCATCAGGAGAATCCGATTTCTTTTCGACAACAATATCAGGATGAGACTTTATAAAGTCTTTATTATAAAAAGAAATATGACGGATGATGCCAAGGCCATTGGTAACAATACCAAACTTGAAGACATAGCAGAAATGCCCATTGATATATAGCTGCCTAATCTCAGGATTAGCAGAGGCATGAGAAGGCATAGAACCATAAGCGGCTTTATATGGATCATAAGATTTATCAAAGCCCTGAGCTTTTGCATATGCCTTGAGCTGCTTAATGATTCGGTTGGAGTACTTCGGGTTATTCTCGGTAACGAATGCTTCAATGCCGGAGGAATCAAAGATGGTCATATCCGCTTTTGCAGAGTCAATGGCCTGACAGATTGGTTCAGTGATGTCCACAAGATGATCAAAAACAGACTGTAGATCATCAATAAAGTCCTGTTTGAAACGAGTGATCTTGGAAGCATCGGGAATCTTGGTAAAGCCACAGAATTCCCGCAAAGGTCTGGAGTAGTGGAAGAAAGTGAGAAGAAGCTGGTCTGTAGGGATAGAGAAAACACGCTGGATGATTAAAGCCCACAGAAAAGCTTTTAAAGGGTATTTACGGGTTCTTCCCGTTAATGCATAGAAATGGTTATAAAAAGTAACCGGAATAATTTCATCAAGGTCGATATGGTTTTCTAATAGAGAAAGAAAAGCGGGTTTGTCATTATTAAATTTTTCCTGGCAATCCTGAAAAATATCTGCCAAAGAGAGCTGTTTGTATGGTATCATAGATATCAGATAACTCCTTTCTTGGGTGCATGGTTTATAGTTTCTAGACAACTCTATTATACCATATCCGGTGAGGAGTTATTTGTATTTTAGAAATAAAAAATGCCGTATTTATGCGGTTTGTGGCGTTTCGCAAACGCCTA
>CAMWWS010000243.1 GCA_947178085.1 uncultured Lachnospiraceae bacterium
ATATCCAATCATGCGATTGACCTTAAGACTGAGATAGAGAAAGTCCGCGAGCAGATTCAGAATATCGAATAAGAAGGGTAGGAACCGGCTATTGGGAAGATTGATTCATATAGGATTCGGTAATGTTGTGAATACGGGAAAGATCATAGCAATAGTCAGCCCGGATTCCGCACCTATTAAGCGTCTGGTACAGAAGGCAAAAGAAACCGGATCAGCGATTGACGCTACTCAGGGCAGAAAGACGAAGGCGGTACTGATTATGGAAAACAATCAGATTGTGTTATCTGCGCTGCTGCCGGAGACAATTGCAGGAAGAGCTCAGGCAGATGGTGCGCAGGCGTATACAGATGAGGAATAAGCGGGTTGTGATTTTTATTATAATATTAATATAAAAAAGTTGATGCGGAACTAAAGGTTCCTGCGAAAGGAGAAAATATGTTACATCCATCATATGCAGATTTAATGAAAGTAGTAAACAGTGATGTTGAGGAAGGTGATGCACCTGTAGTAAGCAGCCGGTATTCTATAGTAATGGCTACTTCCAAAAGGGCAAGGCAGATTATTTCAGGTGATGAGGTGCTTGTAGAAAATTATGAGGGCAGAAAGCCTTTATCTGCGGCTATTGAAGAACTGAATCAGGCTAAGATAAGAATCTTAAGTGAGGACGAAGCACTTAGTGAGGTTTCAGAAGAAAATGAAGCTGAGGACACGGACACAGTTTCAGAAGACAGCGTAGAAGAGCCAATCAGTAATGGAGAAGAATAATTCTAATTAAGATGAATGATAAAATATTTTTTATTTCATTAGGTTGTGATAAGAATCTGGTTGATTCTGAGATGATGCTGGGGCTTTTATCCGGGAAAGGCTATGAGTTTACTGACGACGAGACAGAGGCAGACATAGTTGTTATCAATACCTGCTGCTTTATCAATGATGCAAAGCAGGAAAGTATTGATACGATTCTTGAGATGGCGGAGCTTAGAAAAAACGGCAGTATTAAGGCGCTTGTAGTAACAGGATGCCTTGCTCAGCGTTATAAATCAGAGATTCAGAAAGAGATTCCCGAAGTGGATTCCATTATAGGAACTACAGCTATCGATGAAATAACGGGAGTGCTGGATGAGCTGCTGAATAGAGAAAATGCTGATATAAGCGCAGAAAAGATAAACCATTACAGAAGTCTTGATGATAGACCATTGACGGATACAAAACGAATAGTGACTACAGGCGGTCATTACTCTTATTTGAAAATAGCGGAAGGCTGCGACAAACACTGCACTTATTGTATTATTCCGAAAGTACGCGGTAACTATAGGAGCGTTCCGATGGAAAGTCTTATAAAAGAAGCCGAAATTCTGGCTGAAGGCGGAGTAAAAGAGCTGATTCTGGTAGCACAGGAGACAACTGTATACGGAACGGATTTATATGGAAAAAAGATGCTGCCGCAGCTACTCAGTAAGTTGTGCATGATTGAAGGGATACAATGGATTCGCATTTTATACTGCTATCCGGAAGAAATTGATGATGAATTGATTCAGGTTATCGCTGCTGAACCTAAAATATGCCACTATTTGGATATTCCGATACAGCATGGCTGTGATAATATTTTAAAGAAGATGGGACGTAAGACGGACAGAGAACAGATAGAGGATATAATCTGTAAGCTCCGCAGCAGGATACCTGATATCTGTATCAGGACTACCTTAATTACCGGTTTTCCCGGAGAAACTGATAAAGAGCATGAAGAACTGATGGCGTTCGTAGAGCAGATGAAATTTGATCGTCTGGGAGTCTTTACTTATTCTCAGGAAGAAGATACTCCTGCGGCATTGATGCCGAATCAGGTTCCGGAAGAGGTGAAGGAAGAACGTTTGGCGCAGCTTATGGAGCTGCAGCAGGAGATTGCGTTTGATGCAGCGCTTTCCATGGAGGGAACCTATGTTGATGCCATGATAGAAGGAAAAGTTGCGGATGATGACGTCTATGTGGCGCGTACATATAAGGATGCACCGAATGTTGACGGTCTTTTATTTGTGAATACCGGAAGAGAACTTATGACCGGTGATTTTGTAAAGGTCAGGGTTACCGGAGCTTTTGAATATGATTTGATTGGAGAATTGGAAGATGAATCTGCCTAATAAATTGACAATGTTTCGAGTTGTATTGATTCCGTTTTTTGTACTTTTTATGTTGGTTGACATAACTAATGTAGACAAATGGATTGCACTGGCTATTTTCATTATTGCGAGTCTGACTGACTTGCTTGACGGCAAGATTGCAAGAAAATATAATCTGGTCACGAACTTCGGTAAATTTATGGATCCGCTTGCAGATAAACTTCTGGTATGTGCAGCCCTTATCTGTCTGGTGGAGCTGTCGGTCATTCCTTCGTGGATTGTAATTATAATTATTTCAAGAGAGTTTATTATCAGCGGTTTCAGGCTGATTGCTTCCGATAACGGAGTCGTGATAGCGGCAAGTTACTTTGGAAAATTTAAAACGACATTTCAGATGGTTATGATTTGTCTTATGATTGCAGATATAGAAGCAATAAATATTCTGACAACCATAGTCATGTGGATAGCCCTTGTGCTTACGGTTGTATCATTGATTGATTATCTCGTTAAAAATAAAGATGTTATGAAAGAAACCAAATAGTAAAAGTACCAAGCTTCGCAAGAAAGGAATAAGGCATAAAGATGGTAGTAGAGATTATTTCGGTCGGAACTGAAATTTTACTGGGTAATATCATAAACACTAATGCGGCTTATCTTGCTGAGAAATGTGCCGGGCTTGGCTTGTCGTGCTATTATCAGGATGTGGTAGGCGATAACGAGGAACGTCTGGCAAGTGTGATAAATACAGCGCTTTCCAGAGCCGATATATTGCTTCTTTCCGGAGGACTTGGTCCCACGCAGGATGATTTGACCAAGGAAACAGCGGCGAAAGCACTCGGTAAGAACCTTTATCTGCATGAGCCGAGTAAAGAGGCAATTACAGAATTTTTTAAGAACAGGGGTATGGAGATAACGGAAAATAACTGGAAGCAGGCAATGGTGCCTGAAGACAGTATTGTAGTTGATAATCCGAATGGTACGGCGCCTGGAATCATCATGAAAGAGAACGGAAAACATGTTATTCTGATGCCGGGACCTCCGAATGAAATGATACCGATGTTCGATAATTCTATTATGCCATATTTAAGCGAACTGGAGCCGGGAATTATATATTCCCAGATTGTTAAAATTTGTGGAATCGGTGAGAGCAAAGCGGAATCCATGGTTGAAGATTTGATAAATGAACAGAGTAATCCGACGATTGCGACATATGCAAAGACGGGAGAGGTGCATCTGCGTGTAACCGCGAGAGCGGAGGAAGAAAAAGAAGCAAAAAAGATGGTAAAGCCAATCGTCAAAGAGTTAAAAGGACGTTTCGGAAACCATATTTATACAACTCAGGAAGACGTTACTTTAGAGAAAGCAGTGGTTGACTTGTTGGTTGCCAACCACCTTACCATCACTACGGTAGAATCCTGCACCGGCGGTATGCTGGCTGCAAGGTTGATTAACGTGCCGGGAGTGTCGGAAATATTTAAGACAGGATATATTACATATTCCAATAAATCCAAGCGCAGAGTACTTGGAATCAAAAAACCGCTTCTTGAGAAGCATGGAGCTGTAAGTCCTGAAGTAGCCAAAGATATGGCAAAGAGGTCGGCGCTTTTTGCAAAAGCGGATGTATCGGTAGGTATTACCGGTATAGCCGGACCTGACGGCGGTTCAGACGAAAAGCCTGTCGGACTTGTATATATTGCATGCAATGTATGCGGACGTATAGATGTTAAGGAGTGTCATTTCAGCGGTAACAGGATGAAAATACGTGAGAACAGTGTTTCAGCGGCATTATCTATGCTGCGTGAGTCAATTTTGGCGTATTATAGCGAAGTGACTTTTGGGGAGAAAAAATAGTATTGTGTAATTAGGTTCTGGTTGATGGGATAGAGTTTCGTAATTACATATGGTTGATTTAGTAGAAGGAGATCAAAAGATGGAAGATCAAAATAAGGATATTATGCCGGAAGAGCCGATGCAGATAGAAGGACAGATTCAACCGGAAGAACCACAGACAGAGGGACAGATTCAGGAAGAAGTGCCGCAGGTGGAGCAGACGTGGATGGAGAGTTCTATTTATACGACGCCGGATGTTTACCAGACTCAGACCGGACAGGATGTTTATCAGTCTTCGAATATGAATGAAGAAAGTCATGATATGGGCGGATTGTTTTCAGGCGAGCAGGTTGAAAGAGACATTGGCAGTAGTGCGTATGGCGACAATCAATCTGTACTTGATGTATATGCAGGTAATCAGAATAATAGCTATAATTATGGAATGAATGGTTTGGATGGGAACCAGTACCAGTACGGAAATAATGGTATGGACGGAAGCCGGTATCAGTATGGAAATAATGGTATGGACGGAAGTCAGTATCAGTATGGAAATAATGGTATGAACACAAACCAGTATCAGTATGGAAATAATGGAATGAACGGAAACCAGTACCAGTACGGAAATAACGAGGCAGCCGGAAGTCAGTACCAGTATGGAAATAATGGAACGGTTAATAATCAGTATCAGTATGGGAATGATGGAACAGCAGGAAACCAATACCAGTACGGAATTAATGGAGCAGCCGGAATTCAGTAGCAGTATGGAAATAACGGAGCTCCGGGAAATCAGTAACAGTATGCAAATCCAGACCCTAAGAGAAATCAGAAAAATAGTCG
>CAMWWS010000244.1 GCA_947178085.1 uncultured Lachnospiraceae bacterium
CTCTCTGCCACGTCTAAAGTTCTTGTCTTAATTATAATCTGATTGGATCCTGCCACTTTAGTAGTCTGTACATTGCCATCACCTGTGATTTTTTCAATATATGGTACTATCTCGGAGTCTATTTCTTCAATAGTCATATCTCTATTCAGCGTGACTGTGGTGGAAGTACCGCCTACAAATTCCAGACTGTAATTTAATGCAGAACCTTTGGCTGAATGGTTAATTCCCATAACCACAAAACCTGCAACAATCACAACCGCTGAAAGTGCAAAAAACAACTTTTTCTTTGATAATATCTTCAATGCATTTTTTTCTTTCGCCACACCGTATGCTTTCGGGCTCTGAACACCAAGCGCAAAAAGTGCATTCAATAAAAACTTAGTTACAACTAAAGCCGTAAACATGGAAAGAATAATACCAAGCGCCAAAGTCTGGGCAAATCCTCTGATACTTCCGGTTCCTTTAATACCTAAAACAAGCGCTGCAATCAACGTTGTAATATTACCGTCGAGAATCGCAGACAATGCTTTTGAAAAACCAATCTTTACTGATGACTGAACCGTCTTTCCTGTAGCAAGTTCTTCTCTGATACGGGCGAAAATAATTACATTCGCGTCAACCGCCATACCAATTGAAAGAATAATACCTGCTATACCCGGAAGAGTAAGAGTCACTTCAAAGGCATACAATAAAACAACCATCAATGCAGTATACAGGCAAAGCGCAAAGCTTGCAGCGATACCCGGCACATAATAGACTGCAATCATAAAGATTACAACAAGTACAAAACCAACAGCAGCCGCTATCAGACTGCTCTTTATCGCCTCAGAACCAAGCTGTGCTCCGACCACGTTAGAACGTAATTCCTGTAATTCCAGTTTCAGACCGCCGATACGAATAGTAGAAGCTAATTTTTCCGCTTCTTCGAAGCTATGCTGTCCGGTAATTATTGCACTTCCATCGGTAATTGCCGCAATTACATTCGGCACGCTGACAAACTTACCGTCATAATAAATAGCTATGGACTCTCCGGTTGCAACCGCTTTTGTCGTTGCATCTGCAAACGCTTTAGTTCCCGCATCCGTTAAAGTCAACTGAACAACATATTCGGAATTCTGCATATCGTCTCGCCTGGAAGCAGCTGCTGCCTCAGCGACATCGGTACCTGTAATAACAATAGAGCCATCAGCCTGCAGTTCTTCTAAGCTCTTCGTCAATTCATACTGTGCGGTTATGTTTCCATTATCATCCATTCCATAACCGACTTGGTAATAATTCTGATTTCCTGCACTGTCCGTCTGAGCAATGAAATACAGTGAGCCCGGACGTCCAAGTTCCTGCAGAATGGCATTGGCATCAGAAACACCGGGAATCTCAATATTGATTCGGTCGTCACCTTCCTGATAAACCTGCGCCTCTGTGCTGTAGTTCTCAACACGTTGCTGCAACTTATAAATCGTATCACTCATATCCTCTTTGTTGGGTTTCTCGTCTCCCACAACCTGATATGTGATACTGACGCCGCCTGCAAGGTCAAGACCCAGTTTTATGCTGGATGCGGAGCCTGATTTATCTTCACCGGCGCCGAAAACTGCCATATACGCTGAGCCTGCCAAGGCTAATACAAATATCAGCAGACCTATAATTGCTTTGTTCTTTTTCATTTCTATACCTCTTTCCTTTCATCCTGGGCGTTAACCGCTTTTATCATAATTGCACATTCTATGCGCTTTCTCTGCAACCTACAGCCTATATCATATACATCGTTTATATTTCCATTAAACTGATATGAATTGGCAGCACAGCCGCCGCTGCAATAAAACTTAGCAAAACAATTTCTGCATTTCTCTTTTGTATACACATTACAGTTTTTAAATCTTTCCCTGATGTCACTACGGGTAATTCCTTCATCTACGTTCCCCATAAGAAAATCTTCATCTCCTACAAACTGATGACAGGGATACAAATCTCCCCATGGAGTAACCGCCAGATATTCATCTCCCGAACCACAGCCCGAAAGTCTCTTTGCCACGCAGGGACCACCTTCTAAATCTATCATAAAATGAAAGAAATTAAAAGCCTTTCCTTCTTTTCTTCTCTTTAAATATTCCAAGGCCAGCTTATCATATTCCTCTAAAAGAGCCGGAACATCCTCTTCTCTCAGAGCGTAATCCTCATCCTTTCCCCCGACTACCGGTTCTACTGAAATCTGTTCAAAACCTAAATCGGCAAGATGTTTTACGTCCTCAGAAAAATCAAGGTTATTTCTCGTATATGTTCCGCGTACGTAATAATTCATCTGGTTTCTGCTCTTAGCCACCTTCTTGAACTTCGGTACGATTTCATCATAGCTTCCCTGCCCGCCGCGATGCGGTCTCATCATATCATTGATATTTTTACGTCCATCAATGCTTAAAACTATGTTGCCCATTTCCCGGTTGACAAAATCAAGAATTTCGTCATTTAACAGAATGCCGTTAGTTGTCAGGGTAAAACGGAACTTCTTGTTATGCTCTTTTTCAATACTTCTGCCGTATTCTACCAGTTTCTTTACTACATCCCAGTTGAGAAGCGGTTCGCCTCCAAAGAAATCCACTTCAAGATTCACCCTGTTTCCGGAATTGGCAACCAGAAAGTCCAGCGCTTTCCTGCCTACTGCAAAGCTCATCAGCGCACGCCTGCCATGATATTCCCCTTCTTTTGCGAAGCAATATTTACAGGCCAGATTACAGTCATGTGCAATGTGCAGACACAGCGCTTTGACGACAGTTTCCCGTTTTCCCATATCTGCTATATATTTTTCATATATATCTTCGGTAAAAAGCATTCCGGCATCTTTCAGTTCCAGAATCTCATCAACGGCTTCCGCAAGCTGCTTTTTTAAAGCCGAATCCTCTTTATCAGGTAATGATGCCCCTAAAACAGGCTCCAGTGTTTTAATAACCTTGTCCAGTATTTCTTCTTTGTCCGTTATCTTCTCTGTTAAAAGCTGCTCAATAACCGGTATGGCTTCATAAACCAAATCGTCTACTACATGCACACTTCCGCTGTTGACATCCAGGACAATATTACAGCCATTATTCTTATATTGATGTATCACGAAAAAGCTCTCCTTTTTTGAACGCATAATAAGCAGCGATTCTCACCGCTGCTTATATAGACTTCATTTCCTGCTTATTTTGCATTTTCACAGCTCTGGTTTCCAACCGTGCAGGATGTCTTACAAGCTGACTGGCAGGATGTCTGACATTCGCCGCAGCCGCCCTTTTTCATTGATTCCTTCAAATCTCTTGTGTTTAATGTCTTAATGTGTTTCATAATAATAACTATGCTCCTTTCTCAACCTGCGAATTTGTGCCCTTAAGCACAAATTTGCGTGTGAAAAATTTATTTTCACACTATTACCGTGCCTTTCTCTGTAAATAAATACAGACCATTTCATAACTTTAAGTAGTATATCATATATTTTTCAACATGAAAAGTATTTTTTTCAGCTCAGCATACCTCCCAGCATTCCGCTGCCGCTACACAACATAAATACCGTAATCATTCTGCTTACCGGCTCCTCTATCCCCCTATTTACAATAATAGAAACGACCATAAGAATCAGGAAATATACGCAGCCCATAACAAGTCCCCATATGAATTTTTTCTCACCTGCTCTTTTTCCTGCAATAAATCCTGCCAAAAAAGTAACTGCTATGTAAATGAGGATTATGCAGATAGATACAACCTTCTCCGATAATCCGAAACGATACAGCATGAGCGCCAAAAGCAGCAGGAGTCCTGCCGTCAACAAGTATGCGGCAAGCATGCATTTCATAACGAATACTATTTTTCCGCTATCGATTGCTTTTCTCTCCATGACAATTCTCCTCCTTCCATATATCATATAATTACTGAACTGTTACACTAATATATATTCTGTACACATGAAAAACTTGACACAATATTCGCTATCATGTAATATTGGATTACAATTATTTAACTTGAAGGAGAGTGAACTTTTAAATTGGATACCACAGGTGTCATACAACTTACAGCAATACTTATTCTTGTTCTATTGTCAGCATTCTTTTCTTCTGCAGAGACCGCTTTAACGACAGTAAATGAGGTACGTCTCCGCACACTGGCTCAGGAAGGCTCCAAACGTGCCGACAGAGCGCTTTCCATTCTCAACAAATACAGTAAAATGCTAAGCACTATTCTGATAGGAAATAACATTGTCAATATCAGTGCCTCTTCCGTTGCAACAACGTTTGCAATCAGAACCTGGGGAAGTTATACCGTAGGAATTATTACAGGTGTATTGACAATTATCATACTTATATTCGGTGAAATTATCCCAAAAACGTGGGCTATGAGTAATTCAGAAGCTATTGCCCTGCTCTATGCCGGTATTATACGTTTTCTTATGACGATATTTACACCTATTATTTTCATTATTGATAAAGTTGCTGCCGGCATATCACATCTGCTGCATATAAACTCTGACGGTAAAGATACCAGCATTTCAGAGAACGAATTAAAAACTTATGTGGATGTAAGTCACGAGGGCGGCGCTATTGAGTCAGAGGAACGCGAACTTATCTATAATGTGTTTGATTTCGGAGATACTGTTGCCAAAGACATCATGATTCCCCGAATCCATATGACCAGCATTCATGTAGCCGCTACCTATGAAGAAGTGTTATCCACCTTCCGCGCCTTCATGTTTACTCGAATTCCGGTATATGACGAGGATCCGGATGACATTATCGGTATTATCAATATCAAAG
>CAMWWS010000245.1 GCA_947178085.1 uncultured Lachnospiraceae bacterium
TTAGCAATTTATAATCGGAGAAATAGACAAGTCAAGATGTGTCAGTTATTTTTCTGCAGTTCCTTATCGGTAATCACTGATTTTGGCGCTCTCCTCCGGCGAGAACAAGTATTCGTTTTGATACTGCATCCGTAACTCAGGAAGCGGCACATCCTCCAAAGCAGTGCGCATATCCTGTTGGAGCAGAGAAATCACTCGGGCAAAAGTGGGCGTGTTGTATGTCTCTTTCTCCCTGCGCTCCAATTCAGAAGCGTAGTAACCATTAGAATCTTTTTTATAAACAGTTTCAAAAAAGTCTATCATGGTGTCCCCAATATCCCCATCAATAACACTCTCCACAGCCTCCCACGTAATGTCTTGGGAAACAGCCTCCTCCAGAACGGTACACAAATTGGAAAGGAACACATCATAGGACCTTGCTTCCCACTTGTAAAAATGTTTCAGATAAAAGGCTTCGCTTTCTGAATCCTCGTTCAGCCCGCTATCATCCCCGGTCAAAATTTCCAAGGCAGCGTCAGAAAAGCTTTGTTGGAATCGGGTAAAGACATCGAGAGAACATTTTCCCTCTTGAAAATCCCACAGCAATTCTATTGCAGTTCCTAATATCTCTGGAGTTGGCTCGTTGGGAGCCATGTACTTGTAGGAATTCCACCAGCGAGTGAAAATCAAAGTATGGGCCAGAAGCTCAACAGAGAAAGACTTCTCCTGAAAGCTTGTCTTCATTGCATCCCGCAGGTCATCCATAAATTCCATTTTTTCATCTGCACTCAGGGTAGAAAAGTCAATTTCATATATAGTTTTCATACTATCCTCTCCATTCTTTTACAATACATACTTAAAACAATGCTGTTTCACGTCCATATAATTTAATCCAGCCAGCAGCAAAGCTGTTTCAACCGCACGAGGTCGTCGATGCCTTCCATGGAGGCAAATTTGGTCTCTACCACTTCCCATACCCGCAGCTTAGACATCGTTCTTAGGAAAGTCATATCCTGATATTCCGCCCCTTGAGTCCGAAGCACCTCCAGTCCGGTAAACAGTCCAATATCCTGCTGGATGCTTCGCTCTACTTTCTCCCACCACACATCCCATACATCATCATCAAATTCCTCTCTGTATCTTACACGCAAGATAGTTTTCTCAAAAGACCTCCATTTTTTCTCAGTATCTTCCCAATCTGCTCCATCCTCTTCCAATTCCTCATATTCCTCTTCATATTCATGCCAAAAGCTGAAAAGAGCGCTCCCATGTATCCGAAGCTATGTACTCGACTGGATTTTCCTTCATATAATCTATGTAAAGTTTGATGAATCTGCCGATTACGGTGGCACCATCGGAACCCTGTTCCCATTCATCGCCGCTGTCTGTGTCATAGAAAGGGTTCGGAGGCGTTGACGTACTCATTTGAATCATGTAGGCGTTAGTGAAGTCGCTGCCGGATCTGTTCTTCCGCTGCAGGCACGCAGCGTTTTACCCATTCCTGGTCGAAAGTGGATATACTGCTGCATAACCGCTCCATCAATGTGTCCAGCGTTCCTTCATAAAATTCCGCCATTTCAATTTCTCCTATTTCCAGAAACACAAAGTCGAATTAAGACTAACTGTTAAAAATTAATGACACATTTTTTGTTGGCAAAATCCATCGCTTTTTGGAAATCTTCTTTACTTGTCAGATTTTCTTCCAAAAAAGATACAAAATCCGGTATCTTATCTCCAATTATTGGAGATAAATCCGAAGGAAAATAGTCATTTTGAGCTTTACAGCCCAGCCAGCAGACATATGCGAGAATTTCAATCGGCAATGCCAAAAACAGCTCTACCTCATCGGGAATATCAATGAATTGGCTCAAAATATAAACTCCGCAGTCCTCATCATTCTCCTCTTCCCGATAAATTTCCTCATACACATCATCCCAGCTCAGTCCGTCCACTCCCTGCACATAATTTTCACACATTATAATCGTGCTGCATAATTTGCCATATTGTAGAATAGAAAGCTCATCTTTTATCAGTTCTGCTGCTTTTTTTGCCTGTGCAATCAGCCTTTCTTCTAAATTCGTATTGTCCATTATCCTTCTCCTTAGGTTTTTCTTTGTTATCTTTTAAATGCCGTAAATCGGCGTTATAGTCATAACATTATCATTTTATCTTCAAGAATAAGCACCCACCAATTCTCTTTACCTTGCAATGCTTTATCATCAATCTCATTCAATTTTTGCTCCATTTCTTTTACTATTTCACGTGCCTTTTCATCATCTTGGTCATCGGGCATTTTATGTACTAAAAGTATACGGATATAAATTCAAGAAAACATTCCAAATTACTATTAATAAAACGGGGCGGACGCTACAATACAACCGCCCGTCCGGAAGGATATTCCCCATTCCATGAACACGGGAAATACCCTTCCTTATAGATTTCTGCCGGCATGGTAAAAAAACCGGGCATATCCAATATTTTTTCCACACATGCCCACGCCATATCCCGCTTAATCCTGTCAAAAAGCTCATCACAAACTGCAAGTTCGTTGCCTAAACGCTGTCTGTCGATAAATTCGCCGAACTTTTCCCAAACAGTATCGCCGATTGCGGTGGAAACAGTGTCAAAAGCATCATCAATAGCATCGTCACCGATTTTTTCCATAGCTATATCTTCCAAGTCGCAAATCCGAGACTCCCCGCTGTTTTCAAACCAACGAATTGCTTTTGCTTCCTCCAAAAAATCTGCCATTCTTTCACCGATTTTTTCGCCTAACATGCCCAGCAGTTCGACGTCGCTGTATGTAATGGAAAAATTCTGACAATGCCGCCGAAAGACAGCAATTCCTTTTTCCCATAGTCGCAAAATCATGCGAATCATACTGATAGCTCTCAGTATTCGGTATATCCAGCTTTCCTTCCGCCGTCACTTCGATACAGTATTTACTATTCACGCAAAGGATAAACGGCATTTCAAAATCAATGACAATCCTGCCGCCGCTTTCGCAAACGTCCGTTACGAAAAAATCCTCGCTGTCCTGAATCTCCGCGCATTCAGCGGCGACGTTCTCCACGCCCGCCTTTTGCAAAAGCACATCCACTTCATTCCCGCGTTCAATATGGGCGCCCACCGTTTCCCACAAAAGCGTTGTCCGCAGATTTTCAATAAGCTCGTTTCTGTCCATTTTCGCTTTACCTCCTCACCAAGTTTTAATATCTCTTATGAGGATCTTGATAATCCCTATTCTTTTTGTGGACAATGGTAGATAGTTCGCGCTTAGTTTCAATAGCCTTCAGAAGAGCCTGAAAATATTCATCTTGGCTACAACTGTAATCACCTCTACAAGGAACGTAGCCGAAAATATCTCTGTATTGCCTATTATAAGGTATGCATTTCCGTCCGAACTCGATGGAATTCATGATAAACCTCCTTAATCTCTCCCGACATATTCTTTGTCGTTCTCCGCTAAAATCTTCTATTTCTCTATATATGTCCCGTTTTACCTGCCGCCACATTTCATCCGGTATTTTCAGCCGATAGTCCAAAAATTCCATAGATAGCATGTCCCCGTCCTGATAGATGGAAATCCGTGCGCCTGCCCGCCGAAGTTCTTCAAGCATATCCCGAAAAATCTTTTTTCCGTCGATTTTATTTCCGTCCGAAGCCTCCGAAACGTCGTAACGCTCCAAGTCATATCCCGTAATAAAATCATTTTTATCGATTCGCCGCCGTATCGTTTTGGCAGACAAGGAATGGTCAAATTTTCTGACAATTGTTATATACTTTGTCATGGAGTCATCTTTTTCGATTTTTAACTGAATGAAATCCATTAAAACGTTCCTCCGCAAATTCTTGATTTGTTTTCTTGTTAGCCAAGAATATTTTATCATATAGGCTGTTAAATGTCATCTTTAATCTATCATCACACATCCATCTATAAGGGTATCATTTTTTCAGTTATTAACATTTATTCAATAAACATTTCATTATCAAAGTTTTTTAAGCAATATGGTTCCTGGCATTGGAAAAGCCCATAACCGCCTTGCCTTGCTCCGGTTATTATTGCATCTGCTTTCCTTGCATTCCCTTTTACTGCTTTTCTTCGTACACAGGAACATATCAACAATTTACTTTTATTTTAGTTTCTCTTGGGGAAATATCTATTCGCTGTTCGATTTATCATAATACAATTCTTCATATATTGCCATATGATATGCTCAATTTGCATATCTGATTTTTCATCAAAAAAGCAGAAACTCTCTCGAATCCCTGCTTTCTTAGCTGTCATTTTCAGTTATATGGTGCAAAATTCCTTTATTTTATAGTTCCCCACAAAATTATATACGATACGTACTTCCTGTGTCTTTACATCATCCACTTTCTTAGGTTCTCCAATTAGGATACGGTTAATCAGTCGGTTTAACACCGTTTCGTCAAGTTCCGTAATAGCAGCATAACGCCCGATTTCCCCCATGAACATCTGCACATCACCCTCCGAATGTTCCTCCTCGCTGATAAGTGCTGCTATTTCCTGCATATGGTTCTGGTTGCTTTCCTGTTCCTTTTCCTTTTCCATTGCGTTCGTCAGCTTCAGGAAACGCTTTTCCGTAAGTATGCCCTTTGCTTTATCCGCATATAAGCTGATGAAAGTATCATCCATCTCCTGATTGCGCTGTACAAGGCTCTCATATTCCTTTTTCAGACTGTCCGTATCCGCAAGGTACTGTTTTTCCATTCTCCGGCTCAATCTGCCATAAAACGCTTCTTTGTCCTTTAAT